>NZ_CP117028.1 GCF_028551275.1 Sphingomonas hankookensis | reverse complement strand
GGCCGTTCGGCGCCTTTTCCGGCGGGGACAAGGCGATGGGGATGCAGCAGATCGCCGATCTCGGCTTCATCGTCGTGATGATCGACGGTATGGGCACCGCCAACCGGTCGAAGGCGTTTCACGACGTCGCGTGGCGCAACCTCGCCGACAGCGGCTTTCCCGATCGCATCGCATGGATGCGCGCGCTGGCGGCGAAGGACCGCGCCGTCGACCTGTCGCGGGTCGGCATCTATGGCGGCTCGGCCGGCGGGCAGAGCACGCTGAACGCGCTGTTGTTCCACCCGGAATTGTACAAGGCGGGGGTGGCGTTCGCCGGCTGCTTCGACAACCGGATGGACAAGGTCGACTGGAACGAACAATGGCTCGGATGGCCGGTCAACCCCAGCTACCTCGCGGCGTCGGGGGTGGTCCATGCCGACAAGCTCCGCGGCAAATTGCTGCTGGTGGTCGGCGAACAGGATTCGAACGTCGATCCCGCCTCGACGATGCAGGTGGTCGACGCGCTGATCCGCGCGGACAAGGATTTCGAACTGCTCGTCATCCCCAATGGCGAACACGCCGCCGGCCGTTCGACCGGGCCCGTCGCCTATGGCCAGCGCCGCGAATATGACTTCTTCCTGAGGACGCTGGGCGGCGCGCGGTAGCCCGGACGAAAGGCCTGTCCTACAAGGATGCGACCTGCCACAGTCCCTGCCGCTCTTTGAACCGAAGGTCGCTATTGCGCAGCACTCGCAAGACCATGCGAAACCGTGGCGAGCGTGAACTTTGTGAACTTATTTCGAAAAAGCCTTGTTTTTCAACGACGCGTCAAAACATCCGTCACCCCAGCGAAAGCTGGGGTCTCCCTCGGCTCCTGCCCTGCGCTACGACCGGCAGACCCCAGCCTTCGCCGGGGTGACGGGTACGCCTCGAGGGACCACCCCTACCGCGCCGCCAGCACCACCGTCGTCGGCGCCCCCGACAGCGCGATGGTCGTGAAGCCCCGCTCCACCGTGCCGCGATCGATCCGATAGGGTGCGCCGCCCGCCGGTGCCTCGACCGACAGATGCGCGGCGGGCGTGGTCGCGCTGGCCGGGTCGAGGGTCAGCTCGATGCGGCGCGTGGCCGGATACCAGCGGGCGCGCGCGATCCGGCCCGCCGCCAGCGTGATCCACTGCCCCGCCGGCGCCACGAACAGCCGGGTCCGCGCGCCGTCGTGCGGCACGATCTCGATGGCCTGGGGCCCCGCCGTCACCGCGCCGCCGAACCCCAGCCACCCGAAGGTCGCATCGCGCACCAGATAGGTCGCGGCGGCATAGGCATGGCCGAAATAGCCCATGCCGTAATCGCCGCTATACGCGTCCCAGCGCATCATGTCGGGTTCGGAATGGAACGCGGCGGAGGCAAAGCCGTCGCGGTCGATATTGGTGATCCCGCCCATGAACCCGCCATAGGCGACGCGCAGCAGGTGCAGGTCGGCGGGGTCGCGGCGGAACGCGTCGAACAGCGGCACGGCGTTCAGCGCCGATCCGTAATGGTGGATCTGCCGCTCGATCCGCGCGACCTTGCCCCCGTACAGGAAATCCCAATAGCGCCGCGCATTGCCGTTATAGCCCCAGTGCGGCACGGTCGGGTCATAGCCCAGGATCACCTCGCGCGTGACCGCCGCCTCGCGCGCATGCCCGAAATGCCGCATCCACGCATAGACTTCGGGCTGGCCGGTCGAATCCCACGCCATCTCGCTGCCGAACGGATAGGCGAGCGTGCGCCAGTGATCGGCCCGCGCCTTCATCAGCTTCTCGATCTCGGCGGCCCTGGCGGTCATCCCCTCGCGCTGCAGGTCGGTCAGGATTTCGAGGAACACCTCGCCCTCCATCTGCCCGAACTGCGCATAATGCGGCGCGTCGCGCATCATCGCGACCGTCGTCTGCGCGGCATGGTCGAGGTAGAAGCGCCAGTCGTGGCGCTTCACCAGCCCTTCATGGTGCCGCGCCAGGCGATAGAGCACCCAATGGCCGATCGCGACATGCGGGTAATTATACGACCGGCCCGGATCGTCGGCCTGCTTGCGGTCCCACGACGCCCAGGTCGTCCAGTCGATGCCCTTGTCGTAATAGCCGGCGAACGCCTTGGGATCGTAATAGAACAGGCTCTTCTTCACCCCGCCGCCGGGGACCTGCAACTTGCCCAGCACCGTCTCGTCGACCATCCGCTCCAGCTTCGCGACCTCTTGCGGCTCGGGATGGTCGAGCTGCTTCATGATCGCGGCGACCCACGACCCGCCGCCGCCCTCGTCGCTCATGCCCGCGATCCACACCCGGCTGTCCTGCGTGACGATGCGGTTGGCGTCGCGGTCATAGGTCAGGATCGACGGCGCGCGGCGGAACGGGTCGCTGGCATCGTCGAACCATTGCCGCGTCGTCGCGAACCGCCCCAGATCGGCCGACACCTGCGCCAGCGGCTTGGTGACATAATAATGCACGCTCTGCACGCTGCCATCGGCATAGCGGATCGCGACCCGCGCTCGGCCCCATCCCTTGCCCGTCACCCGCCAGCGATGCCACCCCGCCGGCCCGGCGACCTCGGTCAGCGTCAGCGCATCGGCGGGGGTGACGCTGATCCCGCGCACCGCCTGGGGCGATCGGACGAACAGGTCGGCGGGGCTGTCGGTCGGCACGACATAGCCGGGCAGGCCGATCGCCAGCGGCCGGCCCGCCGCCTGCAAGCTGCCCTCGATCCCCCGGATCGACGGCGCGGTGACGAAGCGGACGCCGATGCTGCGCCGCTCGCCCGGGGCCAGGGTGAAGCCGGTGGCCGGGTTCCACGGCTGCCCCTTGTCCGCCATCGCGCTGCTGGCGACCATCCAGTCGTAGAACCCCTCGAACGTCTGCCGGCGCGGGGTGCGGTCGGTAAAGATGTCGCCGGCGCCGGCCTCCTTCGCATCGTGCAGGATGCGATATTGTTCGAGCGGGGTGCGCCCGTCGGGCAGGACCAGCAGCGCCGGTCCCTTGCCGTTCAGCCGGGTGACCTGCAGATAGCCGGCGTCGTTGCCGATATAGGGATCGACGAAGCTGCCCTTGACATGCGCCTGTTCCAGCGTGCGGTCGGTGATGATGTTGTCGAACACCATCGGCATGCCCAGCGCGCCGATCTCGACCGGTGCCGTCCCGCGATTGTGCAGCGTGAAGCGCAGCACCGGCCCTCCGCGCTGGCGCAGCCATGCCCGTTCGATCGACAGCGGCATGCCCTCGCCCATCGTCGGGGTCAGGTCGGCGCGGGCCAGCACCTCGCCCCCGGCGGGAAGCGCGCGGACCGGTACGCGCCGCCTGGCCGAGGAGAAATCGCGCCACGCCCCCGCGCTGCCGGCCATGCGCAGCCGCAGGTGCAGGTCGCCGATCTGGGCATAGCCGTCGCCCCGCCGCTCGGCCGCGCGGTCGCCGGGCGCGAAATCGAACCCCGGCTCGCTGGTCGGCGACAGGTGCAGCAGCGTCTGGCTGGCCGGGTCGAGCGTCAGGCGGAGCGGCCCGGCGACATGGGCGGACGGCGTGCGCTGCGTCGGTGCGGAGGGCGCCGGCGCGGCGAGGATCGCGCCCCCGGCCAGTGCCGCTGCCAGTGTCATCGCACCGCACGCTGTTACAAACCGCCGCATCCCGTCATCATCCCTGTTATCCGGTCGGTTGACTCCGACCCATATCGGCTTATCGTATACCATATTCTGAGGAGATGGAAACGCTGGTTGGTCGTCGTGCGTTCCTGTTGTCGTCCGCGACGCTGCCCATGCTGACCATCCCGGCAGCGGCACAGCGCGGGGCGGGGTTGCCGGCCAGCGCGCGGCCGTTCCCGCTGTCGGCGGTGCGGCTGCGCCCGTCCGATTATGCCCGCGCGGTGGAGGTGAACAAGGCCTATCTGATGCGGCTGTCGCCCGACCGGCTGCTCCACAATTTCCACGTCTTCGCCGGGCTGCCCGCCAAGGCGCCGGTCTATGGCGGGTGGGAAAGCGACACGATCGCCGGCCATACGCTTGGCCATTATCTCTCCGCGCTGGCGCTGATGCATGCGCAGACCGGGTGCGGCGACTGCGCGACGCGTGCCGACTATATCATCGGCGAACTGGCGCGGTGCCAGGCGGCGCATGGCGACGGCTATGTCGCGGGCTTCTCGCGCAAACGCAAGGACGGCAGCATCGTCAACGGCAAGGAGATCTTTCCGGAGATCATGCGCGGCGACATCCGCTCGGGCGGGTTCGACCTCAACGGCTGCTGGGTGCCCTATTACAACTGGCACAAGCTCTATACCGGGCTGTTCGACGTCATCGACCATATCGGCCCGAACGCGCGGGCGATGGCGATCGCAGTGGCGCTGGGCGGCTATATCGAACGGGTGTTCGCCGCGCTTGGCGACGATCAGGTACAGGTGATGCTGGCCTGCGAATATGGCGGTCTGAACGAGAGTTTCGCCGAACTGCACGCCCGCACCGGCGACGCGCGCTGGCTGCGCCTGGCCGAACGGATCTACGACAGGCGCATGCTCGACCCGCTGACGCAGAAGCGCGACCAGCTGGCGAATTTCCATGCCAATACGCAGGTGCCCAAGCTGATCGGCCTCTCCCGGCTGCACGAGATCACCGGCAAGCCCGAACAGGCGACCGCCGCGCGCTTCTTCTGGGAACAGGTGGTACGCCACCACAGCTACGTCATCGGCGGCAATGCCGACCGCGAATATTTCAGCGCGCCCGACACGATCGCGCAGCACATCACCGAACAGACCTGCGAATCGTGCAACACCTACAATATGCTCAAGCTCACCCGGCACCTCTTCGCATGGGAGCCGGACGGGGCGCTGTTCGACTTCTACGAACGCGCGCACCTCAATCACATCATGGCGCATCAGGAACCGGTCGACGGCGGCTTCACCTATATGATGCCGCTGATGTCGGGGGCGAAGCGCGAATATTCGGCGCGCGATGGCGAGGAATTCTGGTGCTGCGTCGGCACCGGCATGGAAAGCCATGCGAAACATGGCGAGAGCATCTTCTGGACCGGCGACGACACGCTCATCGTCAACCTCTATATCCCCGCCGATGCGCAATGGGCCGCGCGCGGCGCGACGCTGGGGCTGGACACGGGCTATCCCTTTACCGGTGATGCCACGCTGACCTTCACCACGCTCGATCGGCCCGGCAATTTTCCGGTGGCGCTGCGCGTGCCGGGATGGGCGAAGACGCATGAGGTGCTGGTCAACGGCCGGCCGGTCGATGCCGCGTCGGCGGGCGGCTATGCCATCGTGACCCGCCGGTGGAAGGCGGGCGACCGCGTGACGATCCGCCTGCCGCTCGACCTGCGGATCGAACCGACGCCGGGCGATGCGCAGACGGTGGCGGTGCTGCGCGGGCCGCTGGTGCTGGCGGGCGATCTCGGCCGGGCCGACGGGACGTGGGACAAGCCCGATCCGTCGATGGTCGGCGACGACCTGATCGCCGCCTTCGCGCCCGTCGCGCCGCAGGAGGCGCAATATGCGACGCAGGGCATCGTCCGTCCCGGCGACCTGACCTTCGTCCCCTTCTATCGGCAATATGACCGGCGCTCGGCGGTTTATTTCAAACGCTTCAGCGATGCTGAGTGGAAGACCGAGGAGGCGGCGTTCCTCGCCGAACAGGCACGGCAGCGCGAACTGGCGACGCGGCAGGTCGACGTCATGCACCTGGGCGAGATGCAGCCCGAGCGCGATCACCAGCTGACCTCCGAAATCTCCTATGCCCTGGTCTATCGCGGGCGCAACGGACGCGACGCGCGCAGCGGCGGCTTCTTCGAATTCACCATGGCGGTCAAACCCGGCCCGCTGCTGCTGCAGGCGACCTATTGGGGCGACGAGCGCAAGCGCAGCTTCGACATCCTGGTCGATAACCAGCGGATCGCGACGCAGACGCTGGACGCCGACCGGCCGGGATCGTTCTTCGACGTCGACTATCCGATCCCGGAGGCGCTGACCAAGGGCAAGACGCGGGTGAAGGTTCGGTTCGTGCCGCATGACCGCAACAGCGCCGGGCCGGTGTTCGGCGTCCGGCTGTTCGCGGCGAAGCGGGGCACGCCGGCGTGAACGACGACCGGGTGCACATGACGCTCGACGCGGTGCGCGCCTATGCGCGCGCCACGCTCGCCCGCGTCGGTCTCGCCCCGGCGCATGTCGCGGCGGTGGCGGAGACGATCGTCGCGGGCGAACGCGACGGGTGCGGCGCGCACGGGCTGTACCGGCTGCTGGTCGCGGCGCATTCGGTCGCCTGCGGCGTGGTGGTGCCCGATGCGGTGCCGGTGCTGCTGGAACCGCGTGCCGGCGGCGTGGTGCGGGTCGATGGCCGGGGCGGCTTCGCGCAGCTGGCCTTCGATACCGGGCGCGACGCGCTGGTCGATGCGGCACGCGCCAACGGCATCGCCGCGCTGGCGATCACCAACGTCGTCCATTTCGCCGCGCTGTGGCCGGAGGTGGAGGCGCTGGTCGACCGCGGGCTCGTCGCGCTGGCGGTGACCGCCAACCACGCCTGGGTCGCCCCGGCGGGCGGTACGCGGCCGGTGTTCGGCACCAATCCGATCGCCTTTGGCTGGCCGCGCGCGGGCGGAGTGCCGTTCGTGTTCGACTTCGCGACCAGCGCCGTGGCGCGCGGCGAGATCGAACTGCACCGCCGCGCGGGCACGCCCGTTCCCGCCGACTGGGGCCATGCGCCGGACGGCGGCGACACGACCGATCCGGCCGAGGTGCTGGCCGGGGCGATGCGCACGTTCGGCGGGCACAAGGGCTCGGCGCTGGCGCTGATGGTCGAACTGCTCGCCGGGCCGCTGCTCGGCGACCTGACCAGCGCCGAATCGATCGCGTGGGATGCCGGGCGCAAGGGGTCGCCGCTGGGCGGCGAGCTGATCGTGGCGCTCGATCCCGCCGGGTTCCTGGGGGCGGGGGCCGCCGAACAGATGGCACGCGCGGAAAGCGTGTTCGCCGCGATCGAGGGGCAGGGCGCGCGCGTGCCCGGTGCGCGCCGCCACGCGCTGCGCCCGGTCAGCGAGAGCGACGGGGTGTGGGTGTCGCGCGCTCTGCTCGACGATATCGACCGGACGACGGGGGGAACGGCATGACGATCGCCATGGCACTGACGCTGGTGCTGGCGCTGCCCGCGCCGGCACAGGCGACGAACGACATGGGCTTCCGCCGCCTGTCGGACCAGGAATATGCGTGGCGCAAGACGCTGCGCGGCCCGGGCGAGGATGCGCCGGTCAGCGCCAATGCGACGCTGCCCGATGTCGGCCCGGCGGCGCAGGCGGCAATGACCCGGCGCTGGAGCGATACGCTCGCCGCGCTCGACCGGATCGATCCCGCCACGCTCACCCCCGCTGCGCGCGAGGATTACGCCGTCTATCGCGGCCAGGTCGCGGCATTGCTCGCCCAGCAACGCTTTCGCGATTTCGAAAAGCCGCTCAACGCCGATACCAGTTTCTGGATGAGCGTCGCCGACATGGCGCGCGCCGACTATCGCGACGAGGCGGCGTTGCGCCTGTACCTGTCGCAGCTGGCCAGCCTGCCGCGCTATTACGACCAGCAGATCGCCAATATGCGCGCCGGGTTGCAGCGCGGCTTCACTCCGCCTCGCATCACGCTCCAGGGCCGCGATGCCGGCGTGGCGGCGGTCGTGCAGGCCGGGCCGGGCGAGGCATCGCCCTTCTACGCGCCGTTCCGCACCCTGCCCGCGACGATCCCCGCCGACCGGCAGGCGGCGCTCCGGGCCGAGGCGAAGCGGGTCATCGCGACCGCCGTGGTCCCGGCGCATGCCCGGCTGATGGCGTTCCTGCGCGACGACTATATCCCGCATGCGCGCGAGGGGCTGGCAGCCTATGGCCTGCCCGACGGCCGTGCCTATTACCGCTCCAAGGTCCGCGAATTCGTGACCCGCGACATCGCGCCCGAGGAGATCCACGCCATCGGCCTTGCCGAAGTCGCCAAAATCCGCGCGCGGATGCAGCAGGTGATGACGCAGGTGCAATGGCAGGGCGACCTGCCGTCGTTCCTGAACCACCTGCGCACCGATCCGCAATTCTATGCGAAGACGCCGCAGGAGCTGCTCGACCGCGCGGCATGGATCGCCAAGACCTTCGACGGCAAGGTCGCGACCTATTTCGGGCGGCTGCCGCGGATGCGTTTCGCGATCAAGCCGGTCGCGCCGGAGATCGCGCCTTTCTATACCAGCGGGCGCGGCGGGCCGGGCATCTATATGGTCAACACCTATGACCTGCCCTCGCGCGGGCTCTATTCGCTGCCCGCGCTGACGCTGCACGAAAGCGCGCCGGGCCATGCGTTCCAGATGCCGTTCGCGATGGAGCTGAGCGACCTGCCCGAATATCGCCGCAACGAGTATATCTCCGCCTATGGCGAGGGCTGGGCGCTGTATTGCGAGGCGCTGGGCGAGGATATGGGGATGTACGAAACGCCCTATGAGACGTTCGGCATGCTCAGCTACCAGATGTGGCGCGCCGCGCGACTGGTCGTCGATACCGGCATCCATTCGCAGGGGTGGAGCCGCGAACGGGCGCAGGCGTTCCTGCGCGACAATACCGCGCTGTCGAACCACGAGATCACGACCGAGGTCGACCGGTACATCGCGTGGCCGGGACAGGCGCTCAGCTACTATATGGGCGAGCTGGCGTTCCTGGATGCGCGGGCGAAGGCGCAGCGGGCGCTGGGCGAGAAGTTCGACTACCGCGCCTTCCACGACGCGATGCTGAGCCTGGGGTCGGTGCCCTTGCCGCTGATCGATGCGCGGGTCGACCGCTTCATCGCCGATGGCGGCAAGGGGCCGTATCCGATGCCGTAGCGGATCGACCGGCGCCTGCGGGCACAGGGTATGGAGCCCGCGTCAGCTATCGCCCAGCACCTGCCGCGCGCTTGCCTGCACCTGGTCGGCGATCAGCCGGAATGCGGCGTCCATCGGCGACTGGCGGCGCCAGGCGATCGCGATCGAGCGATGCACGCGCCAGCCCTGTACCGCCAACCGCTTCAGCCCCGTCGCCCGGTTGGCATCGCGCCGCAGATACAGGCCGGGCAGCAGCGCGAGGCCGAGCCCGCTCGCCACCATCTGATGCAGGCTTTCGAGGCTGGTGCCGTAATAATCGGGGGCGACGGTCATGTCGTGGCGCGCGGCAAGCTCGGCCGCCTGCCGGGCAAGGTGGTGGCGCGGGTCGAGCGTCAGCAGCGCATGGCCCGCCAGCGCCCGCTCCGCGACCTCTCCCCCGGCGGCTAGCGGATGGTCGAGCGCGGCGACGAGGTACAGCGGTTCGCGGAACAGCGGCTCGACGGTCAGGTCGTCGCCCGCCATCGGCAGCGGTCCGAGCAGCAGGTCCAGCTCGCCGCGCGACAATTCCAGCGCCTGTTCCTCCGGTATCCCCTCGCGCACCTGCAGGCGCAGGTTCGGCGCGCGCCGGTGCAGGTCGGCGATGATCGGCGACAACAGATAGGGGCCGAGCGTCGGCGTGGTGCCGAGCCGGATCGTCCCGGTCAGCCCGTGCGCGGCGCCTGCCGCCAGCGCGGCGATGTCGCGCGAATCGGCCAGCATCCGCCGCGCGATCGTCACGATGCTGCGCCCGACCGGGGTCAGCACCGCGCCGCCGGCCCCGCGTTCGACCAGTTGGACGTTCAGCCGCGCTTCGAGCGCGCGGACCTGCTGGCTCATCGTCGGTTGCGACACATGCGCCACCCGCGCCGCCAGCGCGAACGATCCGGTGTCGGCGATGGTCACCAGATATTCGAACTGACGCAGCGTGGGCATGGCGCGGCTATAGTCGCAGACTATGGCAACGGGGCAAGGTTTCCGATTGGCCGCACTGCAACATAATTTGTAACACTATCTCACCATGATCGCGGTTAAGGCTCTTGGGGGAGCTTGGCCGCAGGGTTCGTATACCGTAAGCGGGGAGCGGGGGAACGAAGAGGACGACAGGGTGGCAGCGAAACGACTGGGTTTCAGGGATGCGGCGGGGTGGCTGGCGCAGATCATCGGCCCCGATGCCGCCTATGTCCGGTTAGGGCTGGTCTATACCGTCGCGATCAGCCTGCTGGCGCTGGCCACGCCGATCTCGGTCCAGCTGCTGATCAACAGCGTCGCCAATACCGCGATGCCGGCCCCGCTCTGGGCGCTGTCGGGCGTGCTGCTGGTGCTGCTGCTGCTGGTCGCGGCACTCAGCGCGCTGCGCGTGTGGATCATGGCCGCGTTCGAACGCCGCGTGTTCGCGCGGGTGGTGGCGGAGGTGACGTTGCGCGCGGTCCATGCGCAGGACCCGTTCTTCGCCGACGCCAATCGCGGCGACCTGTTCAACCGCTTCTTCGACCTGGTCGTGGTGCAGAAGGCGATCCCCAGCCTGGTGATCGGCGCCTTCACCATCGTGTTGCAGGCGGCGGTCGGCCTGACCATCACCAGCTTCTACCACCCCTTCTTCCTCGCCTTCAACGCGGTGCTGGTCGGCACCGTCGTGCTGATCTGGCTGTTGTGGCAAAGCGGGGCGATCACCGGCGCGGTCGCGCTCAGCCATGCCAAGCACAATACCGCGCGCTGGCTGGAAAGCGTCGGCGGGTCGAACGGCTTCTACAAATCGTCGCGCCACCTGGCGTTCGCGATGGACCGGTCGGAGGCGGTGACCGCGACCTATGTCGGCGCGCACCGCAAATATTTCCGCTACCAGTTCACCCAGACCATCGCCTTCCTGCTGGTCTATGCCTTTGCCAGCGCCGCGCTGCTGCTGCTGGGCGGCACGCTGATCCTGCGCGGGCAATTGTCGCTGGGCCAGCTGGTCGCCGCGGAGCTGATCCTGTCGGGCGTGTTCTACGGCATCTCGCAGCTGGGCTGGTATCTCGACACCTTTTACGACCTGACCGCCAGTTCGGAGGAATTGTCGCTGCTGTTCGCGATTCCCCAGGAACCCGACCAGCGCGGCGAGGGCGGTCCGCGCGACGGGGCGGTCCGGATGACCGGGCTGGTGCTCGACGGCGCGCATTATGACCTGAGCCTGTCGGCCGGCGAACAGCTGGTGGTGGTGGCGGAACCGGGTAGCGAACGGCGGCTCGCGCTGCTGCTCAAACGCCATGTCCATCCCGAACGCGGGCTGATCCGCGTCGGCGGTGCCGATCTCGGCGCGCTCGACATGTATCAGCTGCGCTCCGACGTGACCGTGCTCGACCGCGCGACCATCGTCGACGTGACGATCCGCGACTATCTGCGGCTTGCGACCGGCGGGCAGGGCGAACGCGCGCTGGAGGCGGGTGAGGCGCTGGCGACCGTCGGCCTCGAACGCCGCCTCGCCAGCCTGCCGCAGGGGCTCGACACGCCGCTCGGCGCGTCGGGCTATCCGCTCAGCATCGGCGAAACGATGGCGCTGAAGCTCGCCAATGCGCTGCTGGTGCGGCCGAAGCTGCTGCTGCTCGGTCAGTTGTTCGACCTGTTGCCGCCCGAACGGCTGCGCGCGGCGCTGGCCGAACTGCAGCGGCATGGCACCACCGTGCTGCTGTTCACCGGCCGGCCGGAGGATATGGCGCTCGACGGCTATCTGCATCTGGGGACCGACGAACAGCGGCGCTTCGCGTCGCTCGACGAGCTGCGCGCCACGCTGGCACAGGAGGGGGGCGATGATGCGTCGGCCTGAACATCTCGCCCATTTCCGCACGCTGGCCAGGCTGCGCCCGCCGCGCGTCGGCGTCGTGGTCGCGTGGCTGATCGCCATCGGCATCGCGGTCGCGGTCGCGATCATGTTCCTCGTGCCGTGGTTGCAGACCGCGCGCGGGCGCGGCACCGTCGTCGCGCTCGACCCGCAGGACCGCGCGCAGGACGTGACCGCACTGGTCCCCGGCCGGGTCGTGCAATGGTATGTCCAGGACGGGCAGCATGTCGACAAGGGCGCCCCGATCGCCCGCGTCGTCGACCTCGACCCCGATCTGCTCAGCCGCCTGTCGGCCGAACGCGCGCAGGTCGAGGCCGAAATCCAGGCGATCGAACAGGCGCGCTCGGTCGCCAACATCGATGTCGCGCGCACCCGGCAGCTGCTGGCCGAGGGGCTGGGATCGCGGCGCGATTTCGAACTGGCGCAGATCAAGGTCGCCGAAGCCGCAGCGAAGCTGGCGGACTCCCGCGCCAAACTGAACCGCATCAACGTGCAGCTCAATCGCCAGTCGGCGCAGCTGGTCCGGGCACCGCGCGACGGCCGTATCCAGAACCTGAACGCCGCCGCCTCCGGCGCGCTGGTCACGGCGGGCACCGCGCTCGCCACCATCGCCCCCGAACGGGTCGAACGCGCGGTCGAGCTGCTGATCGACGGGCGCGACGTGCCGCTGCTCAAGCCCGGCCGTCCGGTGCGACTGGAATTCGAAGGCTGGCCCGCGATCCAGTTCAGCGGATGGCCCTCGGTCGCCTATGGCTTCTTCGACGGGCGGGTGCGCACGATCGATCCCAATGCCAATCTGCAGGGGCTGTTCCGCATCATCGTCGAACCCGCGCCGGGCAAGCCCGCCTGGCCCGATGGCCGCTATGTCCGCCTGGGCGGCAAGGTGCAGGGCTGGGTGCAGGGGGAGACGGTCACGGTCGGCTATGAATTGTGGCGCCAGCTGAACGACTTCCCGCTGGAATTCGGCAATGTCACGACCCCCAAGGACGGCGCGAAGGAGGAGGATACCGCCAAGATCGCGGCGAAGGCGGGGAAGCCCAAATGATCCGCGCCGCGCTTGCCCTTGCCCTGCTGGCACCGGTCCCCGCGCTGGCGCAGCCCGCCGCCGCGCCGCTGACGCTGGACGAGGTGCTGCGCTCCTCCGCCCGCGCCGCGCCGCAGATCATCGAGGCGCTGGCAAAGATCCGCTCGGCGGAGGGCCGCGCGCTCACCGCCGAGGGCGCGTTCGACACCGTGTTCGAGGCGGAGGGCAAATCCCGCGCGCTCGGCTATTATGACGGCACCGTCGTCAGCGGGCGGGCGACGCGGCCGATGGGCGACAATGGCGGCTATCTCTACGGCAATTACCGCGTCACCCGCGGCGACTTTCCGGTGTACGAGGACGAATTCTACACCAACCGCCTGGGCGAGGTGAAGGTTGGGGCACTTTATTCCCTGATGCGTGACCGTTTGGTCGACGAACGCCGCACCCGCCGCACCCTGGCCGGCGGGGACATCGACATCGCCCGGTTCGAACGCGAGGCGACGGCGATCGGGGTGCAGCGTCGCGCGGTCGACGCGTACCAGAACTGGGTCGCCGCCGGGCAGCGGCTGCGCGCCTATCGCGACCTGCTCGACCTGTCCGAACGGCGCCGCGGCGGCATCGCGCGGCAGATCGAACTGGGCGCGCGGCCCGACATCCTGTTGACCGAGAACGACCAGAACCTCGTCCGCCGCCGTGGCCTGGTGGTGAAGGCGGAGGGTGATTTCCAGGCGGCGGCCAATGCGCTGTCGCTCTATTATCGCGACGCGGCGGGCAATCCGCTGCTGGTCGGCGCGGAGCGGTTGCCGGGCGACAGCAACGCGCTGGTCGGGCCGCGGGTGGTCGCGCCGGTCGGCGACGTGGCGCAGCGCCGCCCCGATCTGCAGGTGCTGCTGACCCGGGTCGATCAGGGGCTGGCGAAGCTGGCGCTCGCGGAAAACGACTTGCGCCCCCGGCTCGACCTGCGCGGCGAGGTGGGCAAGGATATCGGTCCGCCGGGACTGGGCGGCAGTTCGCGCACCCCGCTGGAGGCGGCAGTGGGTTTCCGCTTCTCGATCCCGCTGCAGAACCGCGCCGCGCGCGGCAAGGTGAGCGAGGCGGAGGCGGAGATCGATGCGCTCAACGCACGCGGGCGCTTCGTGCGCGACCAGATCGCCGTGGAGGTCGAGGGGATCCTGATCGGCGTCGGCGCGGCGGAACGACTGGCGGCCGTCGCCGAACAGGAACGCGCGCTGGCCGAACGCCTGGCCGATGCCGAGCGGCGGCGGTTCGAACTGGGGTCGAGCGACTTCTTCCTCGTCAACCAGCGCGAGGAAACCGCGAACGACGCCCGCGTGCGCCTCATCGACGCCCAGGCGAGGATCGCGGCGGCGCGCGCCGAACTGGCGGCGGCGACGGCGGACCGGGTGGCGTTGGGGTTGGAGTGAAGCCCCCATTTCGTCATTCCCGCGAAGGCGGGAATCCATAGACGCCGACGTTGCAGCTCGATCCGTGACGTCAGCGGATATGGACCCCCGCCTACGCGGGGGTGACGATCAGGGGGTGGCCGCCGCCAACGGCACATCGAACGGATACGCAATCTCGACCCAATGCGCCTCCGCATCCGAGGTGCCGGCATAGAGCCGCGTCACGCCGTCGATCTGCTCGATCCCCGACGAGAACACCACATCGACCAGATCGGGCCGCTTCGCCGCACCGGGGCCGAACTGCCCACGCCCGGCGATCACGCTCAGGTCGCGCCAGCGCCGGGTCGCCGGATCGAACACGAAGGCGACGGCATAATAATGCCGCGCGCTATGGATCGTATCGTCCTCGAAATAGGCCGCGTGCGCGATCAGGCCGATTTCGCCGTTCGCCAGCAGATGCGCTTCGTTGACCCCGCCCCAGTCGAGCGGGTGGAACATGCCCCCAAGCATCGGTGCGGCGTCGATCGCCTCGACCGACAGCGCATCGAGCGAGGGGACCTCGGTATATCCGATCGTACCGCGCCCGCCCTTGGCGCCACGTGGCCGGGTGAACACCGCGACGCGCCCGTCGGCCCGTTCGCACAACCGGATGTCCTTCATCCCCAGCGGGCCGGCGAAGAACGGCGCAAGCGAGAAGATGTCGGCCCCGCGATAAAATTCCGTCCACCATTCGGGCAGCCCTTCGCCGAAGCGGACCGCGACGCCGCCGAACACCAGCTCGCCGCCGATGAAGGTGACGAACGGGTCCTGTAGCGGAAAGCGCGGCGCGTCGGCGATCGGATGCCACACGCCGTCCACTTCCTCGAAGAAGACGGCCAGCGAATGTTCGCTGTCGCGCGGTTCGACCCGTCCGGCGATCACCCGCCGTCCGGCCGATACGAACGGCGCGGAGATGTTGTAGACGTCCAGCCCGTCGAATCCGGCGAAGATCAGCCGCTCGGTCCGTGCCGGCGTCGCCCCCTGCGCAAAGGCTTCGTAGCGGGTGCGGACGCGCGGAATGTCGGTTTCGTGCATCGATCCTCCGTGCATCACAGCCCCATCGCCTGCCAGAGTTTCCCCAGGGAAACCGTGCCGAGCGCCATCACCCGGTCGGCCCCCCCATAATAGACGCGCAGTTCGTCGCCCTCGACCAGCGCGCCGCAACTGAACACGACCTGGTCGAAAAAGCCGGAGACTTCATAGGGTTCGACCGGCTCGGCCAGCGGCTGTGCAAGCCGCGCGACGATCACGCGCGGGTCGTCGCGGTTGAGTAGCAGCGCCCCGAGGCTGTAGCGCTGCTTCGCATCGACGCCGTGATAGATTTGCAGCCAGCCCTTGTCGGTCTCGATCATCTGCGCACCACCGCCGATCTTCATCGCCTCCCACCCATCGCCGCTGCGTCCGCACAGGTGGCGATGGTCACCCCAGTGGAGCAGGTCGGGCGACTTGGCGATCCAGATTTCGGGCGTGCCGAGGTGCAGCGGCGCGGGGCGGTGCAGGCACCAGTAATGGCCGCCGATCCGCCGGGGGAACAGGCACACGTCGCGATTGTCGGGGGCATGGATGATGCCCAGACGCTCGACCGACACGAAATCGTCGGTGACCGCCAGCGCGGTCGCGATGCCGAGGTCGGACACCGCGGTATAGTTGATGTACCACCGCCCCTCGATCACCGTGATCCGCGCATCCTCGCACCCGAAACGCTCGCTGCGGTTGGCGGGAAACAGGAAGGGCGCGTCGTCGACTACGAAGGTCGCGCCGTCGCTGCTGCGCGCGAGGCGAAGGTGCGACAGCGAGGTCAGGAACACCTCGCGCGGGTCGGCGCGGGAGCGCACCATGCGCGGATCGCTGAAATCATAGGCCGGATCGTCGCGGCGGAAGCTGCGGGTGGTGCAGCCCCATGCGCCGCCTGCCTCCTCCAGCAGCGGCACGATCACCGTGTCGGGATCGTCGGCGATCACGCTTTCGGCGACGCGGACGAGCAGGATCGTCTCCTCGCCATAGCGGGTGACGCCGGCGTTGAACGTGCCGTCGATCCGCCAGCCCGGACGGCTCGGGCGCACGGTTTCGGGCGCGACGATGGGGTTGCGCGGACTACGCTGTAGCATGGGGGCGTCCTATTTGAGCGAGAGCGACATGCCTTGCAGGAAATGCCGCCGGAAAAGGAGGAAGAGCAGGACCAGCGGCAGCGTCTGCAACACCGCGCCGGCCATCACCGGCCCGGCATAGCCGCCATATTGCTTGCTGAACGTCGCCAGCAGCACCGACAGCGGCATGCGGTCGGTGTCCGAAATCGCGATCAGCGGCCACAGGAAATTGTCCCACGTGCCGGTAAAGGTGAACAGCGCGACGATCGCGATGATCGATTTGTTGAGCGGCACGACGATCTTCGTCACCGTCTGCCACAGGCTCGCGCGGTCGAGCCGGGCGGCGTCGAAATATTCCTCGGGCATCGTCCTGAACGACTGCGCCATCATCCAGATGCCCCATCCCGACATCATCGACGGCAGGATCAGCGCCCACAGGCTGTTGAGCAGGCCCATTTCCTTGACGAGCACGAACAGCGGCAGGATGAACATGCTGGTCGGGATGACCATCTGCAGCAGCAGGAAATCGCCGAACATCTTACGCCCCGGAAACCGCATCCGCGCGAGCGCAAACGCGATGAAGCCCGAGGTCAGCAGCACCGATGCGGTCACGGTCAGCGTCACCAGCGCCGAGATGCCGAGCGCCCCCAGGAACGGCCGGTCGAGCTTGTCAGCGGTCGCCAGCAGGAAGGCGAAATTGTCGAGGGTGAAGTCCCCTTCGAACAGGGCGGTGTTATAGATCTGCGCGTCGGGTTTGAGCGACGCGGCGACCATCCAGGCGAAGGGATAGAGCCAGGTCAGCGCCAGCGCATAGATGGCGATGGTCGCGATCCATCCGCCCACGCTGCGTTTGGCAAGGAACGCCTTCATGCCAGCACGACCTTTCGTTCGAACAGCCGCCGGGCGAGCTGGACCAGACCATAGGTAACGAGGGCGACGACGATGCTCATCATCGCCGCATGGCTCGGCTGCAACCGCCGGAACGCGGTTTCGTAGATCATCATCTGCGGCGTCGACGTGCTGTCGCTGGGGCCGCCGCCGGTGATGATGAACGGTTCGGTGAACAGGCCAAACGATACGAGGATCGCAAAGGTCAGCACCATCATCAGCTGCGGATTCATCATCGGCAGCGTGATCCGCGTCAGCCGCGTCCACGGCCCGGCATGGTCGAGCCGGGCGGCGTCGTAGATTTCCTTCGGGATCGCCAGCAGCCCCGAATAGAGGATCAGCCCATAATAGCCGACGAACTTCCACGCGACGACCAGCGCGATCGCCAGCATCGCCAGCGTCGGATCGTTGGTCCACGGCACCCGCACGCCGAAATTGTCGAACAGCATCGTGTTGAACGGTCCGGTCGAGCTGAACACCTTGGCGAACACCAAAGACAGCGCGACGCCCGACGACACGTTCGACAGCAGGAAGCAGAGCGCCACGAACCCCTTGCCGCGCCCGACATGCCGCAACCCGAACGCGACGACCAGCGCGCCGCCGAACGCGATTGGCAGATAGAAGCCGAGGAACCGCACCACATTCCACAGCGATTGCAGGAATTGCGGGTCCTGCAGCGTCATCAGCAGGTTGCGTGCCCCCGTGAACACGGGTTCGTCGAAGAAGCGCCACTGCGTCACCGACAGCTTGGCCAGCCAGAAGAACGGATAGGCCCAGAAGACAGCGGTGAAGAGCAGATAGGCACCGGCCAGCGACAGCCCGATGACGGCCTCGCGCGACCATGGCGCGCGTTGCTTCGTTGACGGGAGCTTTCTCAACAAGAGGCACCTCCTGTCCCGACCGTTGGGAAACCTTGATGAAGGTCGGCCGCTTCGCCGCGCACTTGCCGTACCCCCGCGCAGGCGGGGGTCCAGAGCCAAGCAAAATAAAGGCTTACGACCGGTGCCCTGGACCCCCGCCTGCGCGGGGGTACGGTACGCGGCTGTGGTCGGGACTTCCGCAAAGCTCCCGCCGCGCGCGACACGGGTTCGCCTGTCCTCATGCCTGCACCTCCAGCATTCGGTCGGTCCGCGCGACGGCATCGGCAAGGGCAGCGGCGGGGCGGGCGCTGCCCAGCATCAGCGGTTCGACCAGGCGCGCGCTCATGATCTTCTGGATATCGATGGTATGTTCGGACAGCGCCGGCGGCCGCGCGGTCGCGACATTGGCGGCATAGGCGCGGGCGATGGCGTTGCCGCGATAATAACCGGCAAAGGCGGGGTTGGTCAGCAGGTCGTCGCGTGCCGGGGACAGGCCGGTGCGCTGCAACCACAACAGGTTCAGCGCCTCCTCGCCCAGCGCCCAGGACAGGAAGGCGAAGGCCTCGCGCTGCACCCGGCTGCTGCGAAAGATCACCGCACCCTTGCTGTCGGAAAAGGTCGAGGCTGGCAGGGGGCCGACCGCCGGGGCGATCATCGGCCCGACCGCGATCCGCTCCAGCGTCTCGGGATAGATGTTGGCGAACCGCTCGACATCCCACGGGCCCCGCACCGCGCCGGCGGCGAGGCCGGACACCAGCGGCTCCTCGGCATCGAAGTCGAGCGCGGTCCAGCCCTGCCGGTACATGCGGTCAATGAAGCCCGCCGCCTGAAGACCGGACGCATTGTCATAGAGCGCATGGTTGCCCGCCAGATAGGGCTGCCCCCCGCTGGCGGCGTAATAATAGGAGATATAATCGAACCAGCGATCCTGCCACGCGCGCCCGGCGATCACCTGCATCCCGTAGCGCGACTGGCGCACGGCATAGGCTTCGCAGAAGCGATAGACGTCGGCATAGGTTTTCGGCGGTTCGCCCAGCCCATGCTGGTCGAGCAGGTCGGCGCGCCACCACAACAGCGTCGGGCTGGAATAGATCGGCAGCGCGGGCACCTGTCGCCCCTGCGTCCACCCGGCCATGATCGTGGCCATGTGCCGCCGCTCGACCAGCGCATCATAGCCCGGCATCGTCGCGAGATCGACGACCTGCCCGAGCGCGGCGAGCTGCACCGCAAAGCCCGAAAAGACGTTGGTGCACAGATCGGGTTCGGTGCCGGCGACCAGTGCCGACAGCACGGTATCCTCCGAATTGCCGGCGGTGGGAATGGTGGTGAAGTCGACCGGCAGGCCGAGGCGCTCAGCATTCCAGCGCGCGACGGCGATCTTCCAGAAGCTCTCCTCCGCCGCATTGGGCGCGATCCATAACAGGATGCGGTCGGTGCGCTTCTCCGCCTTGCGTCCTCCGCAGCCGGTGAGCAGCGCCGCACCGCCGAGCGTCATCAGCAGGGCATCGCGCCGGGTGGTCATGGCAGCGGCGTGCCCGACAGGACGGTGAGCGCAAACAGCCCCTCGATGGTCGATTCCGCGCCGGAATTGGGGTTGATCTGCCCCGCGGCGACGATGCCGTCATAGGTCCGCCCGGTCGCGGGGTCGTAGACCGGGCGGTTGGCATCGTTGACGCCGGTGAACCAGCGGCCGAGCGCGGTCGCGGTGGTGCGATAGCGCGCCTTGCCGGTCTGGCGATGGGCTTCGGTCGCGGCGAGGATCATCGGGGCGAGGCCATAGGCGATCTGCGGGAAACGCTGTTGGTCGCGCGCTACATATCCCTTGTCCGTCCGCGCCACGGTGAAGGACGACCGCATGCCGGTACGCAGCAGGTACGGGTAGAAATGATCGACCTCCCGAAGCGCGCTTTCGGTGAAGTCGGGTCGGTTCAGCGCCTTGCCGGCGCGCAGCAGCGCATAGGCCTGCACATTGCCCCAGGCATGCCACTGATTGCGCCAGCTGAGATGCACGCCATGGGGGAAGCGCTTGGCGTCGCCCGCCTGCATCTGGACCAGACCGTCACCGATCCGGCCGATCAGCGCGCGGGTCGCCGGGTCCTTGGTACGAGTGTAGTGGGGGAGCAGGCCGAGCAGCGCGGTCGATCCGGCATCGGCGCCGGACTCCAGCGGCAGCCAGATGGGCACGATCAGGTTGGCGACGCGGACGGTCCCGTTGGCGGCAACGGGCAGGTCGCGCTCGAGGTTCGCGACCAGTCGGTCGGCGGCCGCGCGGGCGCGCTTCGCGGTGTCGGGGGAGAGGTGGGGCAGGGCGGCCTCCAGCCCCCAGAGCGCGCGGAGCGACCACCAGTTCAGCTCGGCCAGCGAGGTGCGGTATTCGCGGTTGATCCGGCCGTCGCCCCACAGGAAATTGTGGAAATAGCCGTTCTCCGCCTGCATCTTCAGGACGAAGCGGGTCAGCATCTCGATCTGGTGGCGGCGCTTCGCGTCGGGAGCGCCGGCGGCGAGCAGGACGATCCCGCGCGCCACATCGTCGACGCAGGTATAGCCCTCGCGCGGTTCGATGGCGAAGCGATAGTCGGGCGCCTCGCTGTAGATATGCAGGATGCCGACCCGTTCGCCGTCCAGATCGCGTTCGGCGTAGAGATGGTCGAAGTGTGCGAAGGTTACGCGTAACGACGATTGTTCGGCCGCTGCAATCGTTTGCGGGCGGGCGAGGGCCGGCGATGGGGCGAGCAGGGCCAGCGCCAATAGGAACGCGGCGCGGGGGGTGTTCGGCTTGGCGGCCATGTGCCGGTCGCTCCTCTCCATCGTCCCCGTTTGCCGGGTGGCGTGTTTATCGTTAAACATTGGTGGTTGCGGCTGTCAAGGTGGCGGGTTAGTGGTCGGGAAAGACGGTGGAACCACCACCCGGAGAGGAACCATGGCCCGCGCGAAACGTGCCACGTTGAAATCGATCGCGTCCGATCTGGGCGTCACCCATACGTCGGTGTCGAATGCGTACAACAACCCGGCCAAGGTGTCGGCGGCGCTGCGCGACCGGATCCTCGCCCATGCGGCGGAAGTTCACTATGAGGGGCCGAACCCGGCGGCGCGCTCGCTCAGGACCGGGCGGTGCGGCGCGATCGGGGTGCTGTTCAACGACCAGCTGAGCTATGCTTTCACCGACGCGCACGACATCGCGTTCCTGCGCGGCATATCGTCGGTGTGCGAGGAGGAGGGCGCCAACATCGTCCTGATTCCGCTCAAGGACAAGCATCCCGAACGGTTGGACAATCTGACCGCGATCGTCGACGGATACATACTGAACGCGCCGTACAAGAGCCATCCGACGATCCGCAAGGCGCTGGCGCGCGGGCTGCCGACGGTGGTCGTGGACTTCGACGCGCCGCAATTGCCGAGCGTGCTGACCAACGACCGCGAGATGATGCGCAGCGTCGTTTCGCACCTGATCGACCTTGGCCATCGCAACATCGCCATCGTCACCTTTCCGTGGTCGCAGGACCATGGCGAGCTGTTCGCGCTCGACCGCGACGTGTCGGACGAGAATCATGTGGTACACGAACGCGTGCTCGGCTGCCGCGACGCGTTCGATGCGGCGGGCGTGCCGGCCAAGGGCATCCTCGTGTGCGAGACGCCGAACGACGAGGAGGGCGGCGCGCGGGCAGTCGACCGGCTGCTCCGGCGGCAGCACGACCTGACCGCGATGGTCTGCTTCTCCGACCGATTGGCCTATGGCGTCATGGCGCGGTGCGATGCGCTGGGGCTGTCGGTGCCGCGGCGCATGTCGGTGACCGGCTATGACGGGATCGACCCGCCCGGCCGCCCGCGCGAGGGGTTGCGGTTGACCACCGTCCGGCAGAACGCCTTCGAGAAAGGCCGCCGCGCCGCCGAAGCCCTGCTGCGCGAACCGGGCAAGGCCGGATCGCCGATCCGCATCGCCGCCGAATTCGTGGGCGGCGACAGCAGCGCCGCCGCATGGGAGCTGGAAACCGAATGAGCGCATTGCAGCTTCAGGGGCTGACCAAATCCTATGACGGGGTCGACACGATCCGTGGCATCGACCTGGACGTCGCGGCGGGCGAGTTCGTCGTGCTGGTCGGGTCGTCGGGCTGCGGCAAGTCGACCGTGCTCAGGATGATCGCGGGGCTTGAGACGGTCAGCGGCGGGCAGATTCGCATCGGCGGGCGCGACGTGACGCGGGTGCCGGCGTCGGACCGCGGCGTGGCGATGGTGTTCCAGTCCTATGCGCTGTACCCGCACATGACAGTCGGTGAGAATTTGAGCTTCGGTCTCAAGAATATGCGGGTGGCCAAGGCGACCATCGCCGAACAGGTCGCCCATGCCGCGCAGGTGCTCGAACTGGACGCGCTGCTCGACCGGATGCCCAACCAGCTGTCGGGCGGGCAGCGGCAACGGGTGGCGATCGGCCGCGCGATCGTGCGCAATCCCGACCTCTTCCTGTTCGACGAGCCGCTGTCGAACCTCGACGCCGATCTCAGGGTACGGATGCGGCACGAACTGGCCGCGCTCCACCGGCGTCTGGGCGCGACGATGATCTATGTGACGCACGATCAGGTCGAGGCGATGACGCTGGCCGACCGCCTCGTGATCCTCGACAAAGGGCGGATCGCGCAGGTCGGCACCCCGCTGGAAGTGTATGACCGGCCGGCCAATGTCTTCACCGCCGGCTTCATCGGCAGCCCGCGGATCAACCTGTTCGACGCGGTGGTGGTCGGGCGCGAGGGGGGCGTGACCCTGTTCGACATGGCCGGGGGTTTGCGCGTCGGATCGGCCCGGGGGGCGGCGCTGGCGGTGGGCGCGCGGGCGACGCTGGGGCTGCGGCCCGAACATGTGACGCTGACGGGCGGTGGCGACGCCCTGGCGCTGCCGATGGCGATCGAGGCGGTCGAGGCACTGGGCCATTCGACCTATCTCTATGGCGCGCTGCCGTCGGGCGATGCGTTCCGCGCGAAGCTGGACGGGCATCATGCGGTAGCGGACGCGATCACGCTCCATGCCGATCCGGCGCGGATGCTGGTGTTCGATGGGGACGGCAACGCGGTCGATTGAGGCGGTGTCGGGCCGGGTTTGATTCACGCGGAGGCGCGGAGGGCGCGGCCTTTCGCGTCTTCGTCGGCGTCGGGGTAGAAGAAGGTTAGATTTCGGGCAGAGGCGCAGAGGCGCGGAGGGGTTGCGTTTGTTGCCACCGCGCACGATCGGCAGACGACTGCACCCGCTGTCGGCAAGGGCGAGGCCGCTGGCGCGGGTAAGGTGGCCCCGGACGCACCCTCTCCGCGCCTCTGCGCCTCTGCGCGAAATCTAACCTTCTGCTTCTTCTTCGCGCCTCCGCGCCTCCGCGCCTCCGCGTGAACCCTGCAACCGAAGCCGCTATTCGACCCGCTGGTTACACCCGCCAGCACGTGAACGCACCCGGCAGCTTCGGCCAAGCGCGCGGCATGATAAGGCGAGACATCGACCGCCAAGAACCGCGGCGGAAGGCCTGGCACATGGAAAAACAGGCTGAAACGCCTTTGTCGGACGATCGGTTCCATCTTAACCAATTGATAGTCGGGCCAGGCTATGATTTAGCCACGCAGGCGGCGGGCCGGGGGGCAGCCGCACGATGCAGGCACAAGGATCTGGCGCGCGATGGTCGAGACGGCGGTGTTCACTTACGGGTTGCTGGCCAGCTTCGTGCTGTCGGCCGCCTCGCACAACAAGCGCGCCCAGCGCCCGAACCCGGCGATCATGAACTATATCGGCTATGTCCTGTTCGGCATGTCGGTGGCGGCGGCGGTGCTGCTGACCGGTTATGCGCTGTGGGAGCTGATCTGAGGCTGTAGCGGTCGACGTCGTTCGATTTGGGGCGAATCTTGCCATTCTGGCAATGGTGCCTATATTGCACCGCAAGCTGGGAGTGCTGATTCGTTGGTGCGCTGAACGATTGTTTCACCTGGCTTACCGATTTCGGCAGTTGCAGGGCGGGTCTTTCGGGGCCCGCTTTTTTTTCGGGATGTGGCCGTGCACCTGCTCTACCTCGATGAATCCGGGCACGCCCATGACCCGAGCACGCAGTTTTTCGTACTCGCCGGGTTCAGCGTCTTCGAGCGCCAGACCCATTGGCTGGAAGGGCAGATCGATCCGGTCGCGGCGCGCTTCAGTGCGACCGATCCGCGCAGCATCGAATTTCACGGAAGCCCGATGCGCGGCGGGCAGGGCGACTGGAAAGGCGTTCCGCCGCAGGACCGGGTGCAGGCAGTCGTCGACATTCTGAACCTGCTATCCGACCGGCAACTCAAGCTGCGCGTTTACGCCTGCGTCATCGAAAAGGCGCTGATGAACCCGGAGGACATTCTGGCGACGGCGTTCGAGGACGTCGCGACCTGTTTCGACGGCTATCTGCGATCGCTGTACCAGCAGGGAAATCCGCAACGGGGGATCGTGATCCTCGACAAGAGCAATTACGAAGAGAAGATCCAGTCGCTGTCGCATGTCTTCAAGCATGTCGGTCATGCCAGCGGCCAGTTGCGGAACTTCGCCGAGGTGCCGCTCTTCCTCGACTCCAAGGCGTCGCGCCTGATCCAGATGGCCGATCTGATCGCCTATTGGATATTCCGCCATTTTCAATCGGGCGATTCGCGCGGCTATGATCTCATCCGGCCGTATTTTGCCCGATTCGGTCCGACGGGCGCCGGGGGTTCGGGATTGAAGGAACGGATCGCGCCGGCGACCGCCGCACGGCTCGCATCGTTGGGGCCGCCCGCGCATCCCTTCCCACGCCCGACCGTTTGAAGGCGAGCGACACGCGCCCGTTCGCGACGCTCCGGCATGCAGCGCGACCCGGGTCGCGTCCGGGATGACGGCGATGCCGCAGTCTCCACGACATGACCCGGGACAGGGACGCCGGCGAAGGCATCCATCCGGTGCCCCGACCCCCACGGTACGCCACCGCACAAGACCGCTTGCCGCGCGGTTGGTTGATCGTTAAACCTCCTCAATCTTCCGGATGATGGCCGCACGAACGGCTGCGACGCGGAAGCGATAGGGAGAGGATACGGCATGTCATCCGTGAAGCGGTTCCGCTTGCTCAGCCTGGCCGGGTCGGCCATTTTGCTCGCCACCACGCCCGCGCTGGCGCAGGTACCCGCCCAGACCGCGCCGCCACCGCCGACCGCGCCCGATGGCGCGGTGCAGGATGCGTCGGTGGCGAGCGAGGAGGGTGACATCGTCGTCACCGGCCTGCGCGAGAGCTTGCGGCGGGCGACGGATATCAAACGTAACGCCGACAATATCGTCGATTCGATCGTCGCCGACGATATCGGCAAGCTGCCCGACCAGAATATCGCCGAGGCGATCCAGCGTATTCCCGGCGTCACCATTTCACGCGACAACGGCGAAGGCCAGTTCATCACCGTGCGGGGCCTGGGTCCGGCGTTCAGCAGCGCGCTGTACAATGGCCGCATCCTCGCGACTGAGAATCAGGGGCGCGAGTTCAGTTTCGACATATTGCCCGCCGAGCTGATCAACCGGGTCGATGTGTCGAAGACGCCGACCGCGTCGCAGATCGAGGGCGGAATCGCCGCGACGGTCGACATGTACACCGCGCGCCCGTTCGATTTCAAAGAGGGCAAGATCGCGCTGTCGGCGCAGGCCAATTACGACAAATTGCGCGGGCAGTTCTCGCCGCAATTTTCAGGCCTGCTCAGCAAGACGTTCGGCGACGGCGATTTCGGCATCCTCGGCGCCTTTTCGTACATCGACCGCAAGATCGAGGGGAAGCGCATCTTCACCGACGGGTGGGAGGCGAACCAGTCGCTCGACCTGAACAGGGACGGCACGCCCGAATTTCGCGGGGTGTCGATCCCGACCTATGTCGAATGGGGCACCAACCGCACCAGTCGCAAGCGGATGTCGGGCCTGCTCACCGCGCAGTGGCGGGCGAGCGACGCGCTGCTGTTTACGCTGGACGGCCTCTATTCGAAGCTGGACGTGAACGACGATAACAAGGTGTTCTTCGTCTATGGCGGCCCCGGCGACGTGACCGCGGCGACGGTCGACCAGAACAATACCGTCACCAGCTATACCGGCATCGCGTCGGGGCCGATGTTCACCAACCAGATTCGCCCGCGCCTTGCGACGACGTATCAGGCGGGCGCGAACCTGGCGTGGACTCCGTCCGACCGGTTGACCGGCACGGTCGACTTTTCGTGGTCGAAGGCGACCGACGATACCGGCGGCAACCAGGCGTGGTTCGAAAGCAACCTGGCGACGCCCAGCTATTCGCCCGCCGGCGTCAAGTTCGCGATCGGGCCGACGGGGATGCCGGTCTATACGGGCCTCGGCAACATTCTCGACACGTCGAACGCGCGCGCCGGGTTCCTGACCTATGAGGGCGTCAGCGTCGAGGACGAGATTTATCAGGGCAATACGAACCTGAAATGGAATGTCGACAGCGGCATCCTCCGGCGGATTTCGGGGGGCTTCAACTTTTCGGACCGCAAGAAATCGCGCTTTTCGTTCAAGACCCCCGATGCGCTGCAATGCCTGTATTGCGGGGCCGGGGTGTCGATCCCGTCGAGTGTGTTCACCGGCACGGCGGATGCGACCAACTTCCTCGGCACCGGCATGTTCGAGAGCGCGTACCCGACCTATGCCGCCGCCGACCTCGCGAAATATCTGCTGAGCGATGCGGCGATCAACCAGCTGGCGAACCCGGCGGCGGCGCGCGCGGCGCTGGCGGCCAATGGCGGCGGCTTCGGCGTGATCCCGGTGCCGGGTAACAGCGGATCGGCGCAGGAGCGGACCATCGGCGGCTATGTCGAGGCATCGTTCGGCGGCGATTTCGGCTCGCGGCCGTGGAGCGGCAATATCGGGCTGCGCTATACCCGCACCGAGGTGACGTCGCGCGGGTTCGGGCAGGAGATATTGGGCTTCACCACGCCGGCGGGCGGGGGCGATCCGATCGTCAACCTGTCCAACCCGCAGCCGATCAGCGAGCAGGGGTCGTACAGCCAGCTGCTGCCGAGCGCGAACTTCAAGCTGGACGTGTTCGAGGATGTCGTGTTCCAGGCGGCGGTCGCCAAGACGCTGACCCGCGCGACGCTCAGCGACCTGCTGCTAATCCGCAACATCAACCCGCGGCCGCGCGAACGGGCGATCACCGACGGCAATCCCGGCCTCGAACCGATGATCGGGTGGAATTACGATGCGGCGCTGACCTGGTATCTCGACCGCTCCAGCTTCCTGAGCGTCGCGCTGTTCGCCAAGGACCTGAGCAACATCTCCGAATCGGTGACGACGACGATCCAGGTGCAGGGCCTCGATTTCCGGCGGACGCGGCCGGAAAATGTCGGCAGCCGCAGCTACAAGGGCATCGAGTTTTCAGGCCAGTACACCTTTACCGGGCTGCCCGAACCGCTCGACGGGCTGGGCGTGCAGGCGAATATCAGCCTCGTCGATCCTGACGCGACGACGTACAATGCGGTGGCCTTTTATGAGAAGGGGCCGCTGCAGGCGCGGATCGCGTATAACTGGCGCAACGCGTATCAGCAGACCGAACAGGGCAATCGCGGGCAGCCGGTGAATGTCGATGCGTACGGCATCTGGGACGCGAGCATCAACTATGCGGTCAACGACAAGCTGACGCTGTTCGCGCAGGGGCTCAACCTGTTCAACGAAAAGACGTTTCTGTATTCGGTGTACAAGGAGCGGGTGATCTCGTTCGAAACCTATGGCCCGCGCTACGCGCTGGGGGTTCGGTTGAATTTTTGAGGGGTTGGCCGAAGGGGGCGCTGTCGAAGAAGCGGGACCCCGGGTCAGGCCCGGGGTGACGTCGGTAGGTTTGGCGTATGTCGTCCGCTGCCCCGACCGTACCCCCGCGCAGGCGGGGGTCCAGAGCCACCGGCGGTATCGTGCGTTGCCCTGGATCCCCGCCTGCGCGGGGATACGGTTGGTGGTGGGGTTCCGCCCTACCGCGCCGACCGGCACAGATTGGCGCGGGCGGTCTGTTCGAGTTCCTCCAGTTCCGCCACCGTCTGTTCGAGCGCCTGGCGTTGCAGGTTCAGCGCGTCGATGCGGGTGCGGCAGCGGTCGGCAAGCGCGTGCATCTGTTCGTCGTTGCCCGCGTCGCTGCTGTAGAGATCGAGAAACTCCTGGATTTCGCGCAGGGTGAAGCCCAACCGTTTGCCGCGCAGGATCAGGCGCATCCGCACGATGTCGCGGTGGCTGTAGGCGCGGTTGTTGCCGACGCGGACCGGGTGGATCAGCCCCTTGTCTTCATACAGGCGAAGCGTGCGCGGGGTGATGCCCAGCGTGTCGGCGACGGCGTGGATGCCGCTCAGTTCACCATCCATCGCTGCGTCCCCGTCGGCCATTGCATCGCGTCCATCTACCCTATAGGTAACATAGCTATCCTATGGGGCATATGTCCATGGCAGACATGGACCGACATTCGGGAAGGATCGCGTCGATGAAGGCCGTAATCGCAGGCTATGTTCGTTCTCCCTTTCATCTGGCGGGCAAGGGCGCGCTGGCGCGGGTGCGGCCCGAGGATCTGGCGGCGCAGGTCGTGCGCGGGCTGATCGAGCGCACCGGCGTCGATGCGGCGGAAATCGAGGACGTGGTAATGGGTTGCGCCTTTCCCGAAGGGGAACAGGGCTTCAACGTCGCGCGGATGGTGGCGCTGCTGGGCGACCTGCCGCTGTCGGTCGGCGGCATGACGGTGAACCGCTTCTGCGGATCGTCGATGAGCGCGATCCATATTGCCGCCGGGCAGATCGAGGTGGGGGCAGGCGAGGCGTTCATCTGCGCCGGCCTCGAATCGATGAGCCGGGTGCCGATGGGCGGCTACAACCCGCTGCCCAATCCGGCGCTCGCCGCCAAGAGCGCCGGCGCCTATATGGGCATGGGCGACACCGCCGAGAATGTCGCGACCCAGTATCAGATCACCCGTGACGAACAGGACGCCTTCGCCGTCGCCAGCCAGCGCAAGGCCGCCGCCGCGCGCAGCGAAGGCCGGCTCGCGCAAGAAATCATCCCGATCCAGACCAAGGGCGGGGTGGTCAGCGAGGACGGCACCATCCGCCCCGACACCACCACCGAGGCATTGTCGGGCCTGAAGCCCGCCTTCCGGCAGGACGGGTCGGTCACCGCCGGCACCTCGTCGCCGCTGACCGATGGGGCGAGTGCGGTGCTGGTGACGTCGGAGGAGTTCGCGACGAAGCATGGGCTGACCATCCTCGCCCGGATCAAGTCGATCGGCATTTCGGGCTGCGCGCCCGAGACGATGGGCCTCGGCCCGATCGGCGCGTCGAAAAAGGCGCTGGAGCGCGCGGGGCTGAGCGTCAGCGATATCGATGTGGTCGAGATCAACGAGGCGTTCGCGGCGCAGGCGATCGCCTGCATCCGCGATCTCGGCATCAAGGACGAGGCGATCAACCTCGACGGCGGGGCGATCGCGATCGGGCATCCGCTGGGCGCGACCGGCGCGCGGATCGTCGGCAAGGCGGCGGCGCTGCTGGCGCGCGAGGGCAAGCGCTATGCGCTGGCGACCCAGTGCATCGGCGGCGGGCAGGGCATCGCCACCGTGCTGGAGCGCGCATGATGGACACGGCGATCCGCAAGGTCTGCGTCATCGGCGCAGGGGTGATGGGGGCGGGCATCGCTGCGCATGTCGCCAATGCCGGGGTGCCGGTGCTGCTGCTCGATATCGCCAAGGACGGTCCCGACCGGGATGCGGTGGCGAAGGGTGCCGTCGCGCGCATGCTCAAGACCGATCCCGCGCCGTTCATGTCGAAATCGGCGGCGAAGCTGGTCGAAACCGGCAATATCGACGACCATCTCGACCGCATCGCCGAATGCGACTGGATCGTCGAGGCGATCGTCGAGCGACTGGATATCAAGCAGTCGCTCTATGCCCGGATCGAGGCGCTGAAGCGCCCCGGCACGGCGGTGTCGTCCAACACCTCGACCATCCCGCTCGACCATCTGGTCGCGGGACGCAGCGAGGGGTTCCGCGCCGATTTCCTCATCACCCATTTCTTCAATCCGCCGCGCTATATGCGGCTGATCGAGATCGTGCGGGGCAAGGATACCGACCCGGCGGTCGCGGGCAGGGTCGAGGATTTCGTCGACCGCAACCTCGGCAAGCGGATCGTGCGGGCGAAGGATACGCCGGGCTTCATCGCCAACCGCATCGGCACCTATTGGCTGGCGGTCGCGATCAACGCGGCGATGGATCTGGGGCTGACCGTCGAACAGGCCGACCAGATCGGGGGCCGGCCGATGGGCGTGCCCAAGACCGGCATCTTCGGGCTGGTCGATCTGGTCGGCATCGACCTGATGCCGCTCTTGTCCAAGAGCCTGACCGCGACCTTGCCGCAGGGCGATCCCTATTTCGACACGGTGCGGCCGATGCCGCTGGTCGACAAGATGATCGCGGAGGGGTTCACCGGCCGCAAGGGCAAGGGCGGTTTCTACCGCTTCGACAAGGCGACGCGGACCAAATATGCCATCGACCTCGCCACCGGCGAATATCGCGAACTGCAGACCCCCGCCGACCTGCCCGCCGATGCCGCGAAGGATCTGGGCAAGCTGATCGAACTGGAGGGGCCGTCGGGCGACTATGCCTGGGCGATCCTTGGGCGCGTGCTGCCCTATGCCGCGATGCTGGTGGGCGAGGCGGCCGACGATATCGTCGCGATCGATGATGCGATGAAGCTCGGCTATAACTGGAAATATGGCCCGTTCGAGCTGATCGACCGGATCGGCGCGGGCAAGCTGGCGGCGCGGCTACGGGCCGAAGGGCGTGCGGTGCCGGCGATCCTCGACACCGTGGGCGACCGGACATTCTACCGGGTCGAGGGCGGCCAGCGGCAATATCTGACGCGCGACGGCGCTTACGCCGATGTGGTGCGCGGCGAGGGCGTGCTGCTGCTCGAAGACGTCAAGCTGCGGTCGGAGCCGGTGCTGCGCAACGAATCGGCGGCCTTGTGGGACGTCGGCGACGGGGTCGTCTGCTTCGAGTTCACGGGCAAGAGCAACGCGCTCGACGACAAGGTGGTCGCGCTGCTGAACGAGACGATCGCGGTCGTGCGCGAGCGGTTCAAGGCGCTGGTACTCTACACCGATGCGGCGAATTTCTCGGTCGGGGCCAATCTGTTCCTTGCGCTGTGGGCGGTGAAGTCCGGCGCGTGGGAGCAGATCGAACAGATGATCGGCGGCGGGCAGGCCACGTTCAAGGCGCTGAAATACGCGCCCTTCCCGGTGGTCGCGGCGCCGGCCGGCATGGCGCTGGGCGGCGGGTGCGAGATTTCGCTGCATGCCGATGCGATCCAGGCGCATGCCGAAACCTATATGGGCCTGGTCGAGGCGGGCGCCGGCCTCGTCCCCGGATGGGGCGGACATGGCGAGTTGCTCGACCGGATCGCGAAGGCCAAGGGCACCCCGCGCGGGCCGATGCCGGCGGTGGGCGTCGCGTTCGAGACGATCTCGACCGCCAAGGTGTCCAAGTCGGCGGCCGAGGCGCGCGAGCTGCACTTCCTGCGGGCGTCGGACGGCATTACGATGAACCGCGACCGGTTGCTGGCCGATGCGAAGGCCAGGGCGCTGGCGCTGGTCGATGGGTACACGCCGCCCGAGCCGCCGGTGTATCGCCTGCCCGGCGAAAGCGGCCGGATCGCGATTGCCGATGTCGTGCGCGGGTTCCGGGCGAAGGGGCTGGCGACGCCCTATGACGAGGTCGTGTCGGGCCGCGTCGCCGAGGTGCTGACCGGCGGCGATACCGACATCATCGATGTCGTGACCGAAGAGGCGCTGCTGACGCTGGAGCGCCGTGTGTTCCTCGACGCGATGCGCGACACGCGGACGCAGGACCGGGTGACCCATGTGCTGCAGACGGGGAAGCCGCTCCGGAATTGATGGGCAGGGGTTCGCCCCCTGGTCCGACCGCCACCCCGGGCTTGATCCATCCAGAGTACCCCCGCGCAGGCGGGGGTCCAGGGTTCCGAACGCAGCGGTTGCGTTGCGTGGCTCTGGACCCCCGCCTGCGCGGGGGTACGGGCACGCTCTACCGGCACCAGCGGGCAGGGGGTATCGAACAACCATCCCCACGGGTATTTCTGCAGGATAGCCGGAACGCTAGCGTACCGATAGGATCGGTGCATGGCCATCCCCGACAGTCCTCCGCTCGCTCCGCTGTCCCCGTTGGAGGAACGCGCCTATCTGCTCGGCAGGGCGGAAGTACATCGGCAACTTGCTGAGAATACCGCCGAAATAGAAATACGCGCGATCCATTTGCGCATGGCGCGGCTATACGCGGAGCAGGCGGCGCTGATCGTCATGGTAGTTTCGGACTAGCCGACCCCGCAAAGATACCAGGAACACTGTTCCTGCCGATAGGTTGATGCGCCCTGACCGGTCGCACCCCTGCGACCGTGTCGTGGGAGACCGGCGATGAAGGCAGTTGCGATTACCCTGCTCGGCACCTTGGCACTGGGCGCCTGTGCCGCGCCCGCGACCCGTATCTCGACCGGGCTCCAGCGTTACGGGCTGGACGAGGCGCGCGCCGATTGCGTCGGTACGCGGCTGCAGGGCGACCTGTCGCTCGGCCAGCTGCAACAGCTCGGCCGCGCCGCCGCCGCGTACAAGAAGGACGATCCCAATCCGGCCGCGCTGACGGTCGGCGACCTCGTGCGCGTGGCGGGCGAGATCAAGGACCCGGCGATCGCGCTGGCGGTCGGCAAGGCGGCGGCGGGCTGCAACGTCCTGCCCTGATTTCCCGCGAACCATCCGACAAAGGACAAGCATCATGAACAAGGACGAGTTCCAAGGCGGCGTGCGCTACGCGACCGGCAAGGTCGAGAAGGCGGTCGGCGACGTGGTCGACCATCGCGGATTGCAGGTCGACGGCGTGGTCGACCAGGTCGCGGGCGGCGCGCAGCACAGCTATGGCCGCGTCCGCGCGATCATCGAGGATGCGATCGAAAGCGCCCCGGCGCTGGCCGAAGAGGCACAGGCGAAGCTCAAGACCGCCGGCCGTCAGGTCGCCGATCGTGCGCAGCAGGGCGGCAAGGTCGCGCAGCGCACCGTAGAGGATCAGCCGCTGTTGTGGGCGGCGGGTGCCGCGCTGCTCGGCTATGGCCTGGCGTGGCTGCTGCACGGGCGTCGCGGCTGAGCGGACCCATGAGCGAGGCTGCGTTCAAGTCCCTGCGCGAGACCGCCGATCTGCGCCATCTGCGCCAGATCGTCGCGGGCCTCGACGAGGGGGTGATCCTGATCGATCCCGACCAGAGCCTGCTGTGGGCGAACGATGCCGCGCTGGCGATGCACGGGGTCGGCGACATTGCCGACCTCGGCGCGACGGTCGAGGAATATCGCTCGCGCTTCCAGCTGCGCTATCGCAACAACCACCGGCTCGAAGCGGACGATTATCCGCTCGAGCGGGTGGTGGCGGGCGACCGATTCTCCGAAGTGGTGGTCGAGGTGACCGTCGCGGGCGAGGAGGAGCCGCGCTGGGTCCATCAGGTGCGCAGCCTCGTGCTGAACGACAGCGACGACGGTGAACCGGCGTGCCTGGTGCTGATCCTGCAGGACGTGTCGGCGCAATATGAAGCGGAGGACCGGTTCGAACAGTCGTTCAACGCCAATCCCGCCCCCGCCGTCATCTGTCGCCTGCGCGACCTGCGCTTCGTGAAGGTCAATCAGGGGTTCCTCGACATGACCGGGTTCGAACGCGAACAGGTGCTGGCGAAGACGGTGTACGATATCGACGTGCTGCGCGCGGCCGAGCGGCGCGACCTTGCCAAGGAACGGCTGAGCGAAGGGCGCACCATCCCGCAGATGGAGGCCGAGCTGGAACTGCCCGGCGGCGGGACCAAGCTGGTCATCGTCGCGGGACAGCCGATCGATATGGGCGATCAGCCGTGCATGTTGTTCACCTTCGCCGACCTCGAACCGCGGCGCACGGCGGAAGCGGCGCTGCGCCATAGCGAGGAGCGCTTCACCCGGATGTTCCAGCTGGCGCCGGTGCCGATGGCGATCGGTGCGCGCGACGGGCATCTGCTGTGCGGGGTCAATGCCAGCTTCACCGCGATGACCGGCTATGACGCGGACGAGATCATCGGCCGGCCGCTGGGCGAGGTCGAATTGTGGGAAAGCGGCGAGGTGCGCAAGGGCATCGAGCAGGCGATCGACGCCGGCCGCGACCTGCGCGGGCATGAGGCGCGCATCCATGCCAAGGACAACGCGATCATCGACTGCCTGATTTCGACCGAGGCGATCCGCCTGGGCGACGATGCGTGCGTGCTGTGGGCGTTCCAGGACATCACCCAGCGCAAGGCGACCGAGCTGGAACTGGTCGAGGCGATCGAGGCGGTGATGAAGGACACCAGCTGGTTCAGCCGATCGATCATGGAGAAGCTGGCCCGGCTGCGCACGCCGCAGGCGGCCAATGACGGCCCCGGCCTCGACGACCTGACGCCGCGCGAACGCGAGGTGCTGGCGCTGATCTGTCGCGGGTGCGACGACAAGACGATCGCGCGGACGCTGGATGTGTCGGGCAATACCGTGCGCAACCATGTCGCGCGCATCTATGCCAAGATCGGCGTCAACCGCCGCATCGCCGCCGTCGCCTGGGCCCGCGCGCGCGGCTTCGACGGCGACGCGCTCGACCGGAACATCGAACAGGAGGCGACATCATGACCGACCATGACGACCGGTCGCCCGACAAGAAGGCGGCCGACCGAACCCGGGCTTCGGTGCTGGAGGCGATGGGCACGCTGATGGGCGATGACGGCGCCCGGCGCGACGGGGCGAAGCGCAAGCAGGACCCCGACGCCGACCCGGACGCCGGGAAGGATTTGCCGGACGCGCGCTGACGCGCCCGCAAGAGTTTCAACAGGAGACAACATGGCTACCAATATTTCCAACGGCTTCGCGCCGGTCGACGAGACGCGCCTGGGCAAGACCGCGACGCGGCTGTCCTGGGGTGCGGTGTTCGCCGGCGTCGTCATCGCGGTGGCGGTGCAGCTGGTGCTCGGCATTCTCGGCGCCGGGATCGGCCTGAGCATGGTCGATCCGGTCGAAGGCACCACGCCGGGGGCGGCCGGATTCGGCATCGGCGCCGGCATCTACTGGCTGATCACGACCGTCGTCGCACTGGGCGCGGGCGGCTATGCCGCGGCGCGGGTAGCGGGCGTGCATGAACGCTTCGACGCGCTGGTCCATGGCCTGGTCGTGTGGGGCGTCACGCTGATCCTGACGCTGTACCTGCTGACCTCGGCGGTCGGCGGCATCATCGGCGGCGCGTTCCGCACGGTCGGCGCGGTCGCGGGCACGGCGGGCAATGCGGTGGGTGCCGTGGCGTCGGCCGCTCCGGTCGCCGCATCGGCCGCCGGCGTCGACGGGCAGGACGTGCAGGAAGCCGCGCGCGACGTGCGCAGCGAAGCCGCCGCGTACCTGTCGGATGCGCCCAACGATCCGGCGCAGATGACCCAGGAACAGGCGCAGGCCGAAATCGCCCGCCAGCTGCCCGCGCTCGCCCGCGGCGGTGCCGAGGGCCAGCAGGCCGAGAGCCGCATCGTCGACGTGGTCGCCGCGCAGCGCAAGATCAGCCGCGAAGAGGCGCAGGCGCAGGTGACCCGCGCCAAGCAGCAGTTCGTCCAGACCAAGAACGAGGCCGTCGCCACCGCCAAGTCGGCGACCGACAAGGCCGCGGGCGCCGCCGCCGGCACCTCGTTCGTCCTCGTCCTCGCGCTGCTGATCGGCGCGGCGGCGGCCGGTTTCGGTGCAACCGCGGCGACCCGCCGCCGGCTGCACTGAGTGTGCGCGGCGGGCCGGCGTATCTCGGTCCGCCGCATCCTTTCCTGCATGGGAGAAACGACATGACCAAGAAGATCGCCCTCGGCCTCGTCCTCGCCGCGTCGGTAACGCTGGGCGCGTGCAATACCGTCAACGGCGCGGGCAAGGACCTGCGTTCGGCCGGATCGGCCGTGTCCGGCGCATCGGGCCAGGACAAGAAGTGACGGCAGGACGGCGCGGTGGGTGACCATCGCGCCGTTTTTCCTTGTCGTCACCCCGAGCTTGACCCGGGGTCCCGCTTATTCCTGCCGTAGAAGAAGAAGCGGGACCCCGGATCAAGTCCGGGGTGACGTTGTGGGTGGGGCTGCCTTCGTCATTCCCGCGCAGGCGGGAATCCATTGTCGCTGCCGGTCCAGCTTGATCCGCGACGCTGGCGTCTATGGACTCCCGCCTGCGCGGGAGTGACGACGGGCGGGTCCGGACGGCCGAGCTGAACCAGACGTCATCCCAGCGAAGGCTGGGATCTCTCGTTGACAGCACGTCGCAGGAGCCGCTGGAGACCCCAGCCTTCGCTGGGGTGACGTTTCAGGCGGACGGGCCGAAGGTTAGAACCACGCTCTCACGCCGAAGACAAAACTAACGCCCCCGGTATCGTCACCCCTTGCGCGACCGAACCGCGCGGTCCGGCCGAACCGGCGTTCCCACGCGACGCCGATGTAGGGCGCGAACTCGCGTACCCCTTCGTAGCGCAGGCGCACGGCCGCCTCCATCGTCGACAGCCCGGCGCCGGTGCCGGTCGCCGCGACGTCCTGGGCCGACAGGTTCGCCTCGATCCGGGGTTGCAGCGTGACGTAATTGGTGATGCGCTGGTCGTAATAGCCCTCGATCCGGCCAAGCAGTTCGCCCTTGGTCGACAGGAACAGCGCGCCGCCGACCTCGAACCAGCCTGGGGCCAGCCCCTCGATACCGACGGTCGCATAGGTGCGCGACGGGTGCGGGCGAATGTCGTGGCGGATGCCGGCCTGCAGATTCCAGTAGGGATCGAGCGCGCGTGAGTAGAGCGCCTGCACTTCGGCGTGGCCGACCGCGCTGCCGAATTCGCCTTCGCCCTCAGACTTGAGCCACAGCCGGTGGATGTCGCCGCCGATCCAGCCCTGACCTTCCCAGCGATAGCCGTCGCGGCCCTTGCGCAACTGCACCTCGGCGAGGTCGGCAAGGCCCATGGCGAAGGTCATGCCGCCATGTTCGCGGCGCAGGGCATTGTCGCGGGCGGCGGCCATCGCTTGCGCGCCCCAGAAGCGGTCGGCAAGATGATCGCGCGCCGGTGCGGGAGCGGGCCTGTTTCCCGGCGGCAGGTCGGTGCCGGTCGCGCCCGTTGCCATGTCATCGGCTTGCGGGTCCGGCATGGTCATGCCCGACATGTCGTGTCCGGCGTGCGGATCGGTGGCGGGCGGCCGCATCGTCATGCCCGGCATGGCGTGACCGGCATGCGGGTCCGCCGCCGTGCCCGGCTGCATCGCGGACATGTCGTGGCCCGCATGGGGATCGGGTGCCGTCGGGGTCGCGGGGGCTTCCGTCTGGCCGGGGCGGGGCGCGTGGGCTTGCGCTTCGCGGCGGGCTTGCGCGCCGGTTTGGCGGCGGGACGCGCAGGCATCACCACGCCGGGCATGTGCATCGAATGATCCATCGCCTGCGCGATCGCCGGGGCGGGGGCGAGCACGGCGCCGGCCAGCAACAGCGCGCGGATCATGCCGACGCCTCCGCATCGCGACGAACCTGCACCACGCGCATCATGCCGGCATGCATGTGGTAGAGCATGTGACAGTGGAACGCCCAGTCGCCTTCCTCAGCCGTAACGTCCCAACTGACCGTGCCGCCGGGCTGGACCAGCACGGTATGCTTGCGCGGGGCATGGTCGCCCTTGCCGGTGACCAGTTCGAAGAAATGGCCGTGGAGATGGATCGGATGGCCCATCATCGTGTCGTTGATAAGCGTCACGCGCACCCGCTCGCCATGGCGCAGCGCGATCGGATCGGGGTTTTCCGACAGCTTTTCGCCGTCGAAGCCCCACATATAGCGCTCCATATTGCCGGTCAGGTGCAGCCGGACCTCGCGGTCGGGCGCGCGGGTGTCGGGGTTGCGCTCCAGCGCGACGAGATCGCGATAGGTCAGCACGCGGTGGTCGACGTCTTCGAGGCCCTGTCCCGGATCGCCGGTGCGGTCGACCGGCATGGGGGAGATGGTCTGCACCCCCGGTCCCTTGCGCACCTGCGGTGCACCCGAAAAATCGCGCATCTTCATGTCGGCCATGTCGTGGCCGGCAGCAGGGGTGGGGGCGGCGTGGCCCATCGCCGCATGGTCCATCGCGCCGTGATCCATGCCCGCCATGCTCCCATGGTCCATCCCCATGTCCTGCATCGTGGCGAGCGGACGGAGACGCAGCGGCGGGACGGCGGCGGTCATGCCGATACGAGGCGCGAGGGTGGCGCGGGCCATTCCCGAGCGGTCGATGCTCTCGCCCACCAGCGTATAGGCGTTGCCGTCGCCCGGCACGACGATCGCGTCATAGGTCTCGGCCGGGCCGAACTGGAATTCGTCGATCTCGACCGGCTGCACGTTCAGCCCGTCGGCGGCGACGATCCGCATGCGCAGGCCGGGTATCCGCACGTTGAAGGTGGTCATGGCCGAGGCATTGATGAAGCGCAGCCGCACCCGCTCGCCCGGCGTGAACAGCGCGGTCCAATTGTCCTCAGGGCCATGGCCGTTGACGAGATAGGTGTAGGTCGACCCCGTCACGTCGGCGATATCGGCCGGGTCCATCCGCATCGCGCCCCACATCGCGCGCTCCTTCTCCGACTGGTCGCGGCCGGCGAGGAGACCGGCGAGCGTCTGACGCTGGCGGTTGAAATAGCCCGGCTCCTTCTTCAGCCGGTCGAACAGGACGTGCGGGTGGCGGAAGCTGTGGTCGGACAGAACGATGACATGCTCGCGGTCGAACGCCGCCGGGTCCGCCTCGCGCGGGTCGATCACGATCGGGCCGTACAGCCCCTCCTGCTCCTGCAGTCCCGAATGGCTGTGATACCAATAGGTGCCGCTCTGGATCACCGGGAATTCATAGGTGAAGGACGAACGCGGCGCGATGCCGGGGAAGGAGATGCCGGGCACCCCGTCCATCTGGAACGGCAGCAGCAGTCCGTGCCAGTGGATCGAGCTTGGCTCGTCGAGCGTGTTGACGACGTTGATGCGCGCCTTCTGCCCCTCGCGCAGGCGGACCAGCGGGGCGGGGCTGGTGCCGTTGATGCCGATCGCATGGGCGGCGCGGCCGTCGATCCGGCGCATCGCATGGCCGATGGTCAGCGTGATGTCGTCGCCCGACACGCTCGGCAACGGCGTGGCGGTCCCCGGCGATCCGCTCTGTGCCCATGCCGGACAGGCCATCGTCAGCGCGCCGCCGAGCGTGGCACCGCGCAGCAGCTGGCGGCGGTCGAGAAGGGGGGACATGAGGGACTCCTGACGACACGGGCAGCGGCGCGGCCCGCCGGTTTTGTGGCGGTTCGGGCAGCGAACGGCAAGCGTTACCCGGTTCCGATAAGAATGATTATGTAAAGACGGGATGGGTTTGGGTGATCGTTTGCCCCTTCGTCACCCCGGACTTGATCCGGGGTCCCGCTTTCTCTCGACGGTCGGAGGGAAGAAGAAGCGGGACCCCGGGTCAAGCCCGGGGTGACGCTGTGGGTAAGGCTTCGTTCGTCATTTCCGTGCAGCCGGGCGTGACAAAGGGGTCCGGATCGTCCGAGCTTGACCAGACGTCATCCCAGCGAAGGCTGGGATCTCTCGTTGGTAGCACGTCACAGGAGCCGCTGGAGGCCCCTAGCCTTCGCTGGGGCGACGGTTTGGGGTAAGTTCACCCTTCCTCGAGCTCCACCACCTCGAACGCATAGTCGCGCCAGCCCCGTTGCCGGGCGGCGTCCTGCGTCGCGGCGCGCTTGCCGGTCGCTTCCTTCAGCGACGCGGCATGGCCCCAGAAGACCTCGGTCTTGCCATTTTCGAGCGTGGCGACGATCCGCCAGAAATGGGTGAAGGGCGCGTTGGTCGGGCCGATGGTCTTGACCCAGCCATCGGCCATGGTCGCTCTCAGGATGCGCTTCTTGCGGGCCATCGCCCGGCCATAGCGCTTCGGCGCATCGCCGTCATCGCCGCCGGACCCCACCGTCTCCAATCGAGTTTTCCGCCAAGTGTGAACGAGACAATTGCTTACCCTGATGCGGCGTTAGCGGTTAGTCTCACCGCCATTCTGATGGAGAGCCTGAGCTATGGACGCAAAGACCGGAGAGATGAGCGGCTGCCCGATCCACCAACCGAACACGGTTCGATCGCTGGTGGGTCGCACCAACCGCGACTGGTGGCCTGATGCGCTGCCGCTGGAAGTGCTCAACCAGGGCGGCACCTCGCCCGACCCGATGGGGCATGAATTCGATTATGCCGAAGCCTTCAAGCAGCTCGACTATCATGCGCTGAAGGCCGATCTGAAGGCGCTGATGACCGACAGCCAGCCCTGGTGGCCGGCCGATTACGGCAATTATGGCGGTCTGTTCATCCGCATGGCGTGGCACGCCGCCGGCACCTACCGCACCGCAGACGGACGCGGTGGCGCGAACAGCGGGCAGCAGCGCTTCGCCCCGCTCAACAGCTGGCCGGACAACGGCAATCTCGACAAGGCGCGCCGCCTGTTGTGGCCGATCAAGCAGAAATACGGCAAGCATATCAGCTGGGCCGACCTGTTCATCCTGGCCGGCAATGTCGCGATCGAGAATATGGGCGGGCCGGTGTTCGGCTTCGGCGGCGGTCGTGCCGATGTGTTCGAGCCGGAAAAGGACATTTACTGGGGGTCGGAAGAGCAGTTCGTCGGCCATCCCGACAACAAGACCCGCATCCTGCCCGAGGAAGAGCTGGAGCTGGAACAGCCGCTGGCCGCGATCCAGATGGGCCTGATCTACGTCAATCCGGAAGGTCCCGGTGGCGTGCCCGACGCGATGCAGTCGGCGCGCGACATCAAGGAAACCTTTGCCCGGATGGCGATGAACGTCGAGGAAACCGTCGCGCTGACTGCCGGCGGGCATACCTTTGGCAAGGCGCATGGTGCCGGCGATCCGACCTTGGTCGGGGAATCGCCCGAGGGTGCCGATATCTCGCTGATGGGGCTGGGCTGGACCAACAGCTTCGAAAGCGGCTTTGGCGAGCACACCACCACCAGCGGCATCGAGGGCGCGTGGGTGAACACCCCCACCGAATGGTCGGGCAATTATTTCCGCCTGCTGCTCGATTACGAGTATGAACTCGTGCGCAGCCCGGCGGGTGCCAAGCAGTGGCAGCCGATCAATCAGAAGGAAGAGGACATGGCCCCCGCGGCGCATGATCCGAACCTGCGGGTGCCGACGATGATGACCACTGCCGACATGGCGCTGAAGGTCGATCCCGAGATGCGCGCCATTTCGGAGAAGTTCCGCCACGACCATGAAGCGTTCAAGGACGCCTTTGCCCGCGCCTGGTTCAAGCTGACCCACCGCGACATGGGGCCGAAGGTCCGCTACCTCGGGCCGGAAGTGCCGGAAGAGACGCTGATCTGGCAGGACCCGGTGCCCGCCGGCACCATGCCGTCGGACGCCGATGTCGCGGCGTTCAAGGCGAAGATCCTCGACGCCGGCTTCTCGGTCGGACAGCTGGTCAAGACCGCCTGGGCCTCGGCCTCGACCTATCGCCGGTCGGACCATCGCGGCGGCGCCAATGGCGCGCGCATCGCGCTGGAACCGCAGCGCGGGTGGAAGGTGAACGAGCCGGAGGAACTGTCGGCCGTCCTCGCCAAGATCGGCGAGCTGAAGGGCAGCCTGTCGCTGGCCGATGCGATCGTGCTGGCCGGCAATGCGGCGATCGAGAAGGCGGCGAAGGATGCCGGCTTTGCGATCGACGTGCCCTTCACCGGCGGTCGCGGCGACGCGACGCAGGAATGGACCGATGCCGACAGCTTCGCGGTGATGGAACCGGTCGCCGATGGCTTCCGCAATTACCTCAAGACCAAGCATAGCGTGAAGACCGAGGAGCTGCTGCTCGACCGGGCGTCGCTGCTGGGCCTGTCGGTGCCGGAAATGACCGTGCTGGTCGGTGGCCTGCGCGTGCTCGGCGCCAACTACAAGGACGCACCGGAAGGCGTGTTCACCGACCGCAAGGGGCAGCTGACCAACGACTTCTTCGTCAACCTGCTGAACAACGACACCTTCTGGAAGGTGGTCGACACCAGCGCCGACGAGGAGTTCATCGGCTATGACCGCGCCGGGCAGCACGAGCGCTGGCGCGCGACGCGCACCGACCTGATCTTCGGGTCGAACAGCCAGCTGCGCGCGGTGGCCGAGGTCTATGCCGAGAACGGGCATGAGGAAAAGTTCGTGCGCGATTTCGTCACGGCATGGACCAAGGTGATGAACGCCGACCGGTTCGACGTGGAACAGAACCACGACAGCGTGCAGCCGATCGGGGTTGCCGAACCGGCCTGATTTTCGGGCGTTTCGGTTGAAGGTGAGCGGCGCGGGAGGGATCCCGCGCCGTTTGCTGTTTGGGGGGGGCTAAACGGTCGCTGTTTCCGCGAAGGCAGGACCTCGGCGATACTTCCCCTACCCGTGCCCCCGCGCAGGCGGGGGTCCAGAGCCAGGAAAACTGCGGCCTGTGGGTGTGACCCTGGACCCCCGCCTGCGCGGGGGTACGGCCAGAGAATAGGCCGCCTCCTACGGCCGGAAGACCGTCTTCAGGTTCATGAACTCGTGCAGGCCGAACGGGCCCAGCTCGCGGCCATGGCCGGAGCGCTTGATGCCGCCGAACGGGGCTTCGGGCGAGGAGGCGAGCATCTGGTTGATCGCGGTCATGCCCGCGGCGATGTCGCGGACGAAGCGGTCCTGTTCGGCTTCGTCCTGCGTCCACACCGCCGAGCCGAGGCCGAACGGGATCGCGTTGGCGATGCGGATCGCGTCGTCGATATCGGCCGCGCGGAAGACCATGGCGATGGGGCCGAAAATCTCCTCCGCCATCAGCGGGCTGTCGAGCGGCACGTCGGTCAGGATGCCGGCGGTGAGATACGCGCCGGGCAGGTCGGGCTTCTCCCCGCCGAACAACAGTGTCGCGCCCTGCCGCTTGGCCTCGGCCAGCTGTTCGAGGACGGTGTCACGCTGTTCGAAGCTGCTGAGCGGCCCCATGTCGCTGGCCGGATCGGTCGGGTCGCCGGCCTTTACCGCGCGCATCGCCGCCGCATAGCGGTCGAGGAACGCGTCGTAGATATCGGCGTGGACGATCATCCGCTTGGCGCAGATGCATGACTGGCCGCTATTCTGGATGCGACCGGTCACCGCCGCCTTGACCGCCGCGTCGAGGTCGGCCGAGGGCATGACGATGAACGGGTCCGAGCCGCCCAGTTCCAGCACGACCTTCTTGAGGTTCCGCCCGGCTTGTTCCGCGACGGCGACCCCTGCCCCCTCGCTGCCGGTCAGCGTCACCGCGACGATACGGTCGTCGGCGATCAGGTCGGCGATGGCGGAGGATTTGATGGCGAGGTTCTGGAACAGCCCCTCCGGTGCGCCGGCCTCCAGCGCCATTTCCTCCATCAGGGCCGCCACGCCCTGCACGATGCTGGCGTGCTTGAGGAGCGCGACATTGCCGGCGAGGATGGTTGGGGCGAGGAAGCGGACCGCCTGCCAATAGGGGAAGTTCCACGGCATGATCGCCAGCACCGGACCCTGCGGGAGCCAGGTGACCTCCGCCGTGCCGCCGCCGGTCAGTTCGGTGCGCTGGGGCTCCAGCATCGCCGGGCCGTGATCGGCATAATGGCGGAAGGCGGCGGCGCATTTGTCGACCTCGGCCAGCGCCGATTTCAGCGTCTTGCCCATCTCGTCGGTCGCCATGCGGGCTAGCGACTCGCGGTTCGCGTCATAGCGATCGGCGACGGCGCGCAGCAGCGTGACGCGGTGGGCGATCGGGGTCCGGCGCCATTGGTCGAACGCCGTCGCGGCCTTGGCAAGCTTCTGCTCCAGTTCGTCGGCGGTCAGTTCGGGGTGGGTGGCGAAGCGTTCCCCGGTGGCGGGGTTGGTGCTGTGGAACATGGGCCTCCGGGGGCGAAAAGGTGGCGAAGGTTACGCGATTGGCGGTTTCAACGCCGGGCGGCGGGCGGGGTTGCGGCGGGCGCATCCCAAGAGTTGGGAAATGGCGCCTGACAATGGCGGCGAATCCCACAGCTACAATTGTAGTCGTAGCGTAAGCTATTGATATTGCTGCCTTCGTAAAACTGGCACGGCGGGTGCAATGTTGTCGGCATCACCGGAACCAACCGGAAATTCAAGGGAGCCATAGCATGACCGTCATCCGCACCATCGCTTCGATCGTCCTCGGCCTGGCCGCGACCACCTCTGCCTTTGCCGCCGAGCCGGAAGCCGCCCCCGCCCCTGCCCCGTCGCCGGTCGCGGTCGCTGCCGGTGGTTCGGTCGCCACCAGCGTCACGCTGGCCGCCGGTCCCGCCGCGGTCGCGTTCAAGGCATCGCCCAACGCCCGCTACTGCTTCCGCACCGAAACCACCGGCAGCCGCATCCTGACCAAGGTGTGCAAGACCCGCGGCGAGTGGGAAGCCCGCGGCGTCGACCTGGACCGCGCGCTCGCCGGGCGCTGATCCTTCCCCGCCCCCACGCCTGCGCCGCCCCTGCTTCGTCATGAAGCGGGGGCGGTGTCACGTCACCAGCCCATCGTGCCCGGTGGCCCCTTGAACGGGCCGGCAAGGTCGGGGGTGATCCATCCGCCATAGAAGCCGCCCGGCTGCGGGGTGACGGTTACGCCGTCGACGGTGCAGCGGTCGAACGGGCCGGCATAGAAGGCGATGTGGCCGGCGAGGATGCGGAAGGCGGGCGTCGGGTCGGCATAGCTCCACCCAACCCGCGGCAGCACGGTATCGCCGACGACCACGTCCCAATAGCGCGCCTGCCCCTTCCATTCGCACAGCGACCGGCCGGGCGCGGGGCGCAGCAGCTCCATCGCAATATCGTCCTGGGGCAGGTAATAGCCGGGCGGGTGGCTGGTCTCCAGCGTGCGCACGGCGCGGGTCGTGTCGGCGATCACCCTGCCCAGATGTTCGATGCGGATGCGGCGGTCGCACGGCTCGGCGATGGCCGGGCGGGGAAAGTCCCACACGCTGACCTGCCCCGGCGCTACGGACTCGCGGCGCGGCGTCACCGCACCCACCGTCGCAGCGCGGGGCGGACGCGCAGGAAGCGGAGGTAGAGGCGTTCGAGCATGCGCAGCACGATGCGGTTGCGCGCGGCGAGGCCGAACGGGCGCAACAGCGGGATCGCGCGCCACATCGCGGCGAAGGCGGCGGCGCCCGACACCATCCGCCCGTTTTCGCGCGCGTGAAAGCGTTGCAGCAACAGGCCGCGATCGATCGGGGTGAAGGTGTCGGGGGTGCCGGCATCGATGAAGTCGATCCGCCGCCCCCGGTCGAGCCGCTGCATCAGCGCGATTTCCCGCCGGCACAGCGGACAGCCGCCGTCATACCACACGGTCAGCCGCGCCGGCGCGGACGGCCGGTCAGCCATGGGTCATCTGATAGAACAACACCAGCGCGAGGATCGCCATCATCAGCACGACGCCCAGATAGGTCATCAATATCTTGGCGGGGCGAGGCATGGGACGCAACCTTTCCGGGCGGCAGCGCCACCCTTTCATGTGTCGGGGCCAAGATGGGGAGCGGCGCGCGCGTGACAGCTGTACCAAGGGGCAAGGCCGGTACGATGGCGGCGGAAGTTGACACTTGCGGGTCGGCGGCGGGCGGACCGACCGGGAAAGGCGCCGGCTGCGGTTGTGCGCCCGCGCAGGAGGGGGGCGGCGTTCAGCAGAGCAACGGTTGCGCCCGTGACCCTGGACCCCGCCTGCGCGGGGGTACGGGTTGCGGTCGGGGACGCGGGGGGGCAACTTCGGCGAAGAAGCGGGACCCCGGATCCAGTCCGGGGTGACGTGGGGGTTGGGCGAGGTCCCCCCTGCCCCCCGTTTGCTTCGAGCCTGCCGAGAACCGAACGGGGCGGCGGGCGCTACAGCCCCTGTTCGACGGCGAGGCGGATCGCTTCGGCGACCGTGCGGCAGCCGAGCGCCTGCAGCATTTCCGCGCGGTGCAGCTTTACCGTGCGTTCGCTGATGCCCAGTTCATAGGCGATCTGTTTGTTGAGCAGCCCGCGCATCACCCCGTTCAGCACGTCGCGCTGGCGCGGGGTCAGGTTGGCGAAGCGGGCGGCGGCGTCATGGTCGGGGGGCGTGCCGACCTCGATCTGCGAGCCGAGCATGTAGCGCAGGCGCCCGTCGTCGCCGAAGATCGGCGCGAGCATGACGGCGTTGCGGAACGGGGTGCCGTCCTTCTTGTAATTGAGGATCTCGACCAGCGTCGCGCGACGTTCGCGGACGGCGGCGCGCAGTTCCTCGGTCGCGGTCTCCTCGGTATCCGCGCCGCGCAGGAAGCGGCAGTTGCGGCCGAGAATCTCGTCCTCGGCATAGCCGGTCAGGTCGATGAACGCCTGGTTGCAGGCGATGATCGGCGTGTCGGGCAGATTGGGGTCGCTGATGACGGCGGCGATGGCGCTTCCGGTAATCATTTCGCGCGGGGACATGGGCTGCTGACCGAACCGACCGGCGGCCCCGATTGGCCGCTCCAGATGGTTGCCTTTGCACCGGGAAACGCAGCGCGGCAACATCGTGTCCGGCCCGTGCGTTGCGTCGCAGCGAAAACGGGAGATGGCATGGTGGGCGAGATTGCGATCATCGGCGCGGGGATGGCCGGGCTGTCCTGTGCCACTGCGCTCCACGAAGCGGGACGGACGGTCACGCTGTTCGACAAGGGGCGGCGGCCGAGCGGGCGGATGGCGAGCCGGGCGGTGTCGGCCGACGGCCAGGATTTTGCGTTCGATTTCGGGGCGCTGTACATGACCGGGCGGGACGCGGGCTTCGTCGCGCAGTTGCAGGCATGGGAAGCGGCGGGGATCGCCGCGCGCTGGCCGGCGGCGGGCGAGGATGCGTGGGTCGGCACGCCGGTCATGGATGCGCCGCTGAAAGCGATGGCCGATGCGCTCGACGTGCGCTGGTCGAGCCATGTCCATGGGGTGCGGCGTGACGGCGGGCGTTGGCGGGTCGAGCTGGAGGGCGAAGCGGTCGGGCCGTTCGATGCGGTGGTGCTGGCGCTGCCGGCCGAACAGGTCGTGCCGTTGGCCGAGGGCGTGGACGATGCGCTGGCGGAGCTGGCGCGCGGGCATCGTTCGGCGCCGTGCTGGACGGTGATGCTGGGGTTCGATGCGGCGATCGATGCGCCGGATTTGCTCGACGGGCACGGGGTCATCGACCGGGCGGCGCGCAACCCGGCCAAGCCCGGCCATGGCGGGGGCGAGGCGTGGACGATCCATGCCGATGCCGACTGGTCGGAGCGTCATGTCGAGGCGGAGCGGGACTGGGTGGTGGCGCAGCTGACTGCGGCGCTGGGCGAGCGGGTGGCGGGGTTGCCGGCGCCGGTGGTCGGGGCGGCGCATCGCTGGCGCTATGCGCGGTCGGACGGCGCGGGCGTCGGGTGCTATTGGGCCGAGGGGCTGGGGGCGTGCGGCGACTGGCTGGTCGCGCCGCGGGTCGAGGGGGCGTGGGTTTCGGGGCGGGGGTTGGCGGCGAGGTTGACGTCGCAGACCAACGGTTGACGTACTCCGGTGCAGGCCGGGGTACGGGGGTGATCCTCGATCCTGCCGTACCCCCGCGCGGGCGGGGGCCGCAGGTGCTGGCCATGTCGGGATCGTTCGCGAGACCGTACCCCCGCGCAGGCGGGGGTCCAGGGTTACGGGCGGGGGCGCTTGTGGCTCTGGACCCCCGCCTGCGCGCGGGGTACGGGTTTGTTGGGGCACGGAGCGGCCGGCCGGCAGAAGAAGCGGGACCCCGGGTCGAGCCCGGGGTGACGGTGGGGGTGGGCTGACGGTGGAGGAAACGGGCGCGGGTGTCGGTTAGCGTACCAACGCCCTGCCCCCTGCACCCGAAACCGGTTCGCGGGCGTTACAAGTTTCGCTGCGCCCTGGTCTGCGCAGCATCCGGGGCAACAGAAAGCAGCATCATGGGCGAACCGTCCGATTTCGAACTCTCGCGCCGTGGCGTGCTGACCGCCGGGGCGGCCGGGGCCGCGCTGGTGGCGGCGCCATTGTCGGCGACGCAGGCGGCCCCCGCCCCTGCCCCGCCGGCGATGCCGGTGCGGCTGAACGTCAACGGGACGGTGCGCGAGCTGACGCTGGATACGCGGACGACGCTGCTGGATGCGCTGCGCGAGCATCTGCACCTGACCGGCACCAAGAAGGGCTGCGACCATGGCCAGTGCGGTGCGTGCACGGTGATGGTCGAGGGCAAGCGGATCAATAGCTGCCTGACGCTGGCGGTGATGCATGACGGCGATGCGATCACCACCATCGAGGGGCTGGGCACGCCCGAGCGGCTGCACCCGATGCAGGCGGCGTTCGTCAAGCATGACGGCTATCAATGCGGATATTGCACGCCGGGGCAGATCTGTTCGGCGGTGGCGGTGCTCGACGAGATCCGGCGCGGCATCCCCAGCCATGTGCAGGCCGACCTGACCGCCAAACCGCGCGCGACCAATATGGAGCTGCGCGAGCGGATGAGCGGCAATATCTGTCGCTGCGGCGCCTATTCCAACATTGCCGATGCCATGGCGGAGGTCGCGGGCGCATGAAGGCATTTACCTATGAGCGCGCGAAGGACCCGGCCGAGGCGGCGCGGATCGTCGCGACCCGGCCCGGCGCGAAATTCATCGCCGGCGGGACCAACCTGCTCGACCTGATGAAGCTGGAGGCGGAGACGCCGACTCATCTGGTCGATGTGCAGGATCTGAAGCTCGACCGGATCGAGCGGACGTCGGATGGCGGGCTGCGGATCGGGGCGCTGGTCAGCAATACCGACCTTGCCGCCCATGACCGGGTGCGGCGCGATTATGGCGTGCTGACGCGGGCGATCGTGGCGGGCGCGAGCGGCCAGTTGCGCAACAAGGCGACGACGGCGGGCAATCTGCTGCAACGCACGCGCTGTCCCTATTTCTACGACACCAACATGGCGTGCAACAAGCGCAAGGTCGGCTCTGGCTGTGCGGCGATCGGCGGCTATTCGCGGCAATTGGGCGTGATCGGTGTGTCGAACGACTGTATCGCGACCTTTCCAGGCGACATGGCGGTGGCGATGCGGGTGCTGGACGCGGTTATCGAGACGGTCGACGGCAGCGGGCAGACGCGGCGGATTCCGATCGCCGAGTTTCACCGGCTATGGGGTGACCGGCCCGATCTCGACACGGTGCTGAAACCCGGCGAGCTGATTACCGCGGTCACCCTGCCCCGTCCGATCGGCGGCAAACATTTTTACGAGAAGGTGCGCGACCGGGCGTCCTATGCCTATGCCTTGGTGTCGGTCGCGGCGGTGATCCAGCGCGACGGCACGGGGCGTGTGGCGTTCGGCGGCGTGGCGCCGCGTCCGTGGCGGGTCGAGGCGGCCGAGGCGTTGCTGCCGCAGGGTGCTGCCGCCGTGACGGCCCGGGCGTTTCAGGGCGCGACGCCGACCAAGGACAATGCGTTCAAACTGCCGCTCGCGACCCGCGCGCTGGCCTCCGTCATCGCGCAGGCGAAGGGGTAATTCCATGAAGTTCGAAACCCCCGCCGGCACCAATCCGATCGACCGGCAAATGGTGGTCGGCCGTCCGCGTGCGCGGATCGACGGGCCGAAAAAGGTCGCCGGCACCGCGCCCTATGCGTTCGAACATGCCCGCGACGTGCCGAATGCGGCCTATGGCGTGATCGTCGGGGCGGGCGTGGGCAAGGGGACGATCCGCTCGATCGACCTCAGCGCCGCGCGCGCTGCGCCGGGCGTGCTGGCGATCGTCACCGCCGACAGCGCGGGGCCGCTGGGCAAGGGGCGGATGAACACCGTCAAGCTGCTCGCCGGGCCGGCGATCGACCATTATCATCAGGCGGTGGCGGTGGTCGTCGCCGAAAGCTTCGAACAGGCGACCGCCGCTGCGCAGCTGGTGCGGGTCGATGTTGCGCGCATCAAGGGCTGGTTCGACCTGGAAGAGGGGCTGGCTAGCGCCAAGCCGGCGCCGGGTGACGACGGCAAGCCCGAGGCGCGGGTCGGCGATTTCGAAGGGGCTTATGCCGCAGCCCCAGTCAAGCTCGACGCCGAATATACCACGCCCGACCATAGTCATGCGATGATGGAGCCGTTCGCCTCCACCGCGCGCTGGGACGGTGACGCCCTGACGATCTGGACGTCGAACCAGATGGTCGATTGGGGGCGCGGCGATCTGGCCAAGACGCTGGGCATTCCCAAGGACAAGATCAATCTGCAATCGCCCTATGTCGGCGGCGGGTTCGGCGGGAAGCTGTTCCTGCGGGCGGACGCGGTGCTGGCGGCGCTGGGGGCGAAGGCGGCGAAGCGGCCTGTCAAGATCGCGATGGCGCGGCCGATGATGGCCAACAACGCCACCCACCGTCCCGCCACGAAGCAGCGCATACGGATCGGGTGCCAGCAAGACGGGACGATCACCGCGATCGCGCATGAAAGCGGATCGGGCGATCAGCCGGACGGCGGTCCCGAAGCGGCGGTCAACCAGACGAAATTGCTCTATGCCGGGGCAAACCGCCTGGCGGCGATGCGGCTTGCGGTGCTCGACCTGCCCGAAGGCAATGCGATGCGCGCGCCGGGCGAGGCGCCGGGCATGATGGCGCTGGAAGTCGCGATGGACGAGATGGCGGAAAAGCTGGGCATGGACCCGGTCGCGTTCCGCATCAAGAACGACACGCAGGTCGATCCGTCCAACCCGAACAAGCCGTTTTCGCAGCGGCAGCTGGTCCGCTGCCTGACCGAAGGCGCGGAACGCTTCGGGTGGGCGAAGCGCAATGCCAGGCCGGGGCAGGTGCGCGAGGGCAAATGGCTGCGCGGGATCGGCATGGCGGCGGCGTTCCGCAACCATGTCAACATGAAGTCGGCGGCGCGGGTGCGCCTGGTCGGCGGGCGGGTCGTGGTCGAAACCGACATGACCGATATCGGCACCGGCAGCTACACGATCATCGCCCAGACCGCCGCCGAGATGATGGGTGTGTCCGTAGAGGCGGTCGAGGTGCGGTTGGGCAACTCCGCCTATCCGGTGTCGGCCGGGTCGGGCGGGCAATGGGGCGCGCCGAACAGCACCGCGGGCGTCTATGCCGCCTGCGTCAAACTGCGCGAACAGGTTGCGGCCAAGCTGGGCCTCGGCGCCGATGCGGTGTTCGAGGGCGGGCAGGTGCGCGGCGGCGGACGGGCGGTGCCCTTGCGCGATGCCGGCGATCTCAGCGCCGAGGACAGGATCGAGTTCGGCGCGCTCGACAAGCAATATGCCTTTGCCACCTTCGGCGCGCATTTCGTCGAGGTCGCGGTCGATGCCTATACCGGGGTGACCCGCATCCAGCGGATGCTGGCGGTGTGCGCCGCGGGGCGGATCATCAACCCCGTCTCGGCGCGCAGCCAGGTGATCGGCGCGATGACGATGGGCGTCGGGTCGGCGCTGATGGAGGAGCTGGCGGTCGACAAGCGCTTCGGCCTGTTCGTCAACCACGACCTCGCCAGTTATGAGGTGCCGGTCCATGCCGACATCCCGCATCAGGAGGTCGTGTTCCTCGCCGAGGCGGACGAAAAGGCCAATCCGATGAAGGCCAAGGGCGTCGGCGAACTGGGCCTGTGCGGGGTCGGCGCGGCGGTGGCCAATGCGGTGTACAACGCGACCGGCATCAGGGTGCGGGAGTATCCGATCACGCTGGACAAGTATCTGGACAAGCTGCCGGCGGTGGTTTGAGTAGCGTCGCCCCGGGCTTGGTCCGGGGTGATGCTTGTTCTGCCGAGGACTGATCGACCCGGGGACGCCGGCACCCGCCGCCAACACGGCGGCCGCACAGCCGCCGGCCACCAGCCAGAAGCTGCCAAAGGCCTCCGCCGCCAGACGACGGGCATTGGCGATGGGACGAGGACGATCGCTGTCAGGCAGCACACGCTCCCGTCATGTCGGGAACGGCATTGCCGGCGGGCCGCGATGCCACGACCCGCCGGCGGTGGCGGTTATTCGCCGCGAAGGGTGTTGACGACCGCGATCGCGGCGACGCCGGCCAGCGTCGCGGCGAGGAACGGGCGTTCGCGCGCGAACTGGCGCGCCTGATCGATCAGCGGGCGGACGGTGGTTTCGAACGCATCCTTCGCGTCGCCATAGGTCTTCTGCACGGTGCCGCCCAGCTGGTCGGCCTTGCCCTGCCCGCGCAGCTTGTCGTTGCCGGTCGCCGCGCCGATGCCTTCCTTCAGCTTGCCGCCCAGATCGGTGGCCGCGCCGTTCAGCGTGTCGATGTTCATGGTTGGTCTCCGTCCGATTGCGAGGGAAACGTCGCGCGTCGGGATCGTCAGGCCGAACCCGTGCCAGCGAACGGGCAAGTCCGCATCGATGAACGGCGGGCGGGCCATGATGACGCCAAGCGCAACGACGAGCACGCACAACCCCGAACCCAGCGGAATATATCCTGGTATCTTTGCACTATGGCGCGCGTATCTTTGCAGGATCGCGACCGGAACGCACCATGACTTGGCCGGACGGGCAGACCCGCTGCGGCTATTCGGCGCGGAACGGCGGCCAGAGGCGGGCGGCGTGGATCAGGACTAGGATCCAGACGGTGTCGTCGGCGACTTCATAGACCAAGCGGTAACTGCGGTGTGGGGTGAGCTCGCGCGTCCCCGGCACCTCGCCTTCGTGGCCGGACAAGGGAAAGTCGGCGAGGCCGGCGGCCGCTTCGCCGAACGACCGGTCGAGGCGGACGGCGGCGGCGGGATCGCGCACGGACAGATAGTCCCAGATTGCCAGTCGGTCCGCCTCGGCCTCCGGCGTCCAGCGGACCTTCACTCCGGCGCGAGCGCGGCGCGGCGGGCGGCGAAGTCGGCTTCGACGGTATCCTGGTCACGGCCCTGCCCCGCCGCGACGGACCGGCGGGCGGCGGCGACCTTGCGCGCCAGCAGATCGGCATGATCCTGTCGAGCCTGTTCGCGCTGGATATAGTCGCGCATCAGTTCGCGGACGACCTGCGACGCCGGGCGATGGCTCGCCTCCGCCGCAGCCATGAAGGCATCGCGCAGATCGGGTTCGAGCTTCATGGTGAAGACGGCGGCTTTTGACATGGGCGTCCTCCGTTGGCGTACTGACAAGGTATATACCGTCAATACCTTGGCGGCAATGCGACGGCCGCACTGAATCAAACCGCGGTTATGCTTGCCGGATTGAAGGTTTTCATGACATAATGATGTGATCAGGGTTCAAACGGGCGGGTGCTGCGCAGCATGAATGCAATTACGGCACAGATCGGCGATCTGGCGGACGCCGGCGAGCGGATGATCGAGCGGCTGCGGCGCAAGGCGTTCCTGCCCGAAAGCCGCAAGGGCCTCAATGTCCGCTTCGGCATTGCCGAGGCGGCACAATTGCTCGGCTGTTCGACCAACCGCATCCGCATGGCGGAGGAGGACGGGCGCCTGCCCCCTGCCCCGGCCGCCGACAATGGCCGGCGCCTGGGATACAGCGTCGAGGAATTGCTGCACATGCGGCAGGTGCTGGGTGCCTCCCCCGCCCGTGCGCCGCTCGACGTGCCGGCGGTGATCGCGGTGCAGAACTTCAAGGGCGGGGTCGGCAAGTCGACCGTCACCACCCACCTCGCCCATTATTTCGCGGTACAGGGATACCGGGTGCTGGTGGTCGATTGCGACAGCCAGGCGACGACGACGACGCTGTTCGGCTTCAACCCGCATTTCAACATCACGCGCGAGGAGACGCTCTACCCCTATCTGTCGATCGATCCGACGCAGAACGACCTGTCCTATGCGGTCAAGGCGACGCCATGGCCCAATGTCGATCTGATCCCGTCGAACCTCGAACTGTTCGACGTCGAATATGAGCTGGCGGCGGCGGGATCGGACGGGGCGTCGGTGCTGGCGGCGCGGTTTCGCAAGCTGAAACAGGGGTTGATCGACCTTGCGCGGCATTATGACATCGTGCTGCTCGACCCGCCGCCGGCGCTCGGCACGATCAGCCTCGCGGTGATGCAGGCGGCGAACGCGCTGCTGGTGCCGCTGGCGGCGACGACGCCCGATTTCTGTTCGACGGTCCAGTTCCTGTCGATGATGGACCAGGTGCTGCAACAGCTGGGCAGCGCGGGGATCGAGGTCGATTACAGTTTCGTCCGGCTGATCTGTTCGAAGTTCGACGGCAACGACCCCAGCCATGCGATGGTGCGGGCGATCATGGAGCAGAGCTTCGGGCCGGCGCTGCTGCCCGTCCCGATCCTCGAATCGGCCGAGATCAGCCATGCCGCGATGCGGATGATGACGGTGTACGAGCTGGAAAAGCCGATCGGCACGCCCAAGACGCACAAGCGCTGCCGCGCGAATCTGGACGAGGCGATGGGACAGATCGAGCAGCTGGTGCGGCAGGGTTGGGGGCGGGTGGCGCCGGCGAGCGAGGAAGAGGTGGTGCATGCGGTTTGACAGCGCAAAGCGCGGCGGACGCGCGCGCAGCGCCAGTCAGCTCGAACCGCTCGGCCGACGGGCCAGCAGCCCGATCGACGGGTTCGCGCAGGCGGACCCGGCGGGGTTTGATCGCGGAGCGGCCGCCTTCTTCGTACCCCCGCGCAGGCGGGGGTCCAGGGTAACGACAGGACAGCGCCCGTGGCTCTGGACCCCCGCCTGCGCGGGGGTACGGTTCGTGGCAGGGTCAACCGATCTCGCCCCCCTCCGCGAACCCCCTTTCCTACATCGCCAAGTTCTGCATATGTTCCGCGCGGAGGTGACCCATGGCGCGTAAGCAATCCGATTATCTGGCCGCGTTGCTCGACGACGGCCCCTCCCCTGCCCCGGCCCCTACCGAACGTGGGTCCGAGCGGCTGCGCGGCACGACGCTGTTGGGCCGGGAATCGGCGCTGGCGCGGGTCGCGTCGGGCGAGGTGCGGCAGGTGACGCAGCTGCTGCTCGATCCGGCGCGGGTGCGGATCTGGCCGGGCAATGCGCGCTCCTATGCGCATCTGACCGAGGCGGGGTGCCGCGAGCTGATCGATTCGATCATCGCCGAGGGTGGGCAGAAGGTGCCGGCGGTGGTGCGGCGGGTCGAGGGCGATCCGGCGCATGATTATGAGGTGATCGCGGGCACGCGGCGGCACTGGTCGATTTCGTGGCTGCGCGCACACAGCTATCCCGACATGCAGTTCGTGGCGCAGGTCGCGACGCTGGACGACGAAGCGGCGTTCCGGCTCGCCGATCTGGAGAACCGCGCGCGGGCCGATGTGTCGGACCTCGAGCGCGCGCGCAACTATGCGGCGGCGCTGAAGACACATTACGGCAACCACGCGTCGCGCATGGCCGATCGGCTGAAGCTGTCGAAGGGCTGGCTGTCGAAGATGCTGCGGGTGGCGGCGCTGCCCGATGCGGTGGTCGCCGCGTTCGGATCGCCGGCCGAGGTGCAGCTGAAGGGCGGCTATGCACTGGCGCAGGCGCTCGACGACAAGGCGCAGGCGGCGGCGATCGTGGCGGAGGCGAAGGCGATCGCGCGCGAACAGGCGACGGCACGGGCGAAGGGGGCAGCGACCCTGCCCGCCGCCGATGTGTTGCGGCGGTTGCTCGACGCGCCGAAGCGGGGGACGAGCGAAACCGCCCCCCATATATGGCGGATGCCGTCCGGACGGCCGGCGATGACGGTGCAGAGCGCCAACCGGCAGGGTGTGACGCTGCGCCTGCATGCCGGGTCGGGCGCGAGTGTCGACGAGCTGACGCTGGGACTGCGTATCCTGTTGGCTGAGCTGGAGGCTCAGGGGCGCGGGTTGCAGCGGTGAGCGGGCAAGGTTTCCCCGGGGAAACTTTTCGCCGCGCGTGCGGGGCGGCCGGCGGGTGGCATGGGATGGCCTTGGATCGGGTTCACGCGAAGGCGCGAAGGGCGCGAAGGATATTCGCTCGCGACGAGCGTGGTCCCCTTGGCGCTGACTGGGTGGCTATCGGCGAAGCAGCCACGAACGCACCCCCTCTGCGCCCTCTGCGCCTCTGCGTGAACCAATGCTTTTCTTCCGGCGTACGGGAATGGAAAAGTTTCCCCGGGGAAACTTCGGGCCCGAGGCACCGCTCGGCATTCGGCGGCGGGTGGATAGCGCTGTCCCCGCCCCTGCCCGGCGCGGATGGCGCGACGTTCGGAATTTGGGATCGCGCGGAGGCGCGGAGGGCGCGGAGGCGGTTCGCTTGCGGTGGGCGTGGCTCTCTTTATCCAGGCAGAGGGTTGATCGCTGACGCCGCCCGGAACGCGACCCCTCCGCGCCCTTCGCGCCTCCGCGTGAACCCGTTTCTTTCCTTCGCAGCGACCGGCTCAGCCCAAGTTTCCCCGGGGAAACTTTTCGCTATCGACCGGGCGCTTGCCCGGCAGGCGCGAACGGGTTCGCGTAGCAGCGCGCATGCCCTGCCCCCGTACGTACCCCGGCAGGTGCCGGGACATGGTGCGGCGTGGGCTCATGTTGCGCGGGACTGCGCGTGCGTGCGGCGATTTCCGGTGTCGCCCTCCCCTGCCCCCCGAGTTTCCCCGGGGAAACTTTTCCGGAGGGCCGCATGACCCGCGCTGCGTCCGAGAAGGTCAGCGAGCAGTTCGACCTGTTCCTGCCCTATCTCGCCGACCTGCCGCTTCGCGACCAGCGCGAGATGATGGAGCGGCCGTTCTTCAGCCTTGCCAAGTCGAAGCGGGTCAAGCCGATCGATTATCAGAGCCCCGACGGCAAGCTGTGGGTGCATGTGTCGGCCAATGCCGATTACGGCATGGCGACGATCTGGGACGCGGACATCCTGATCTATTGCGCGAGCGTGCTGGCCGATATGGCGAGGCGGGGGGTCAACGACGTGCCGCGCAAGCTGCATTTGATGCCCTATGACCTGCTGCGCGCGATCGGGCGGCCGACGACGGGGCGGGCGTATGAGCTGCTGGGCCAGGCGCTCGACCGGTTGGTGGCGACGACGATCAAGACCAATATCCGCGCCGACGCCGGTCAACCGGCCTCCGGCCGGGGGCGCCGCGAAGCGACGTTCAGCTGGCTGGATGGCTGGACCCAACTGGTCGACGAGAAGACCGAGCGGTCGCGCGGCATGACGATCGAGCTGTCGAACTGGTTCTGGGAAGGGGTGATGATGACCGGCGGCGTGCTGTCGATCGACCGCGCCTATTTCGACCTGACCGGCGGGCGCGAGCGCTGGCTGTACCGCGTGGCGCGCAAACATGCCGGCGGCGCGGGCGAGGCCGGTTTTGCGATTTCGATGCCGACTTTGTTCGAGAAATCGGGCGCGGAGGGGCAGTATCGCCGCTTCAAGTTCGAGATCGCCAAGATCGCCGAGCGCGACGAACTGCCGGGCTATGCGCTGACGCTGGAGCAGGAGGGCAAGCGCGAGCCGATGCTCCGGATGCGGCGGCGGGCCGATGGGGCGGCGCGGACGGCGAGCGTCGCGCCCCCCTGCCCCTGCCCCTGCGCCGGTCGCGGAAGCCGCCCCCTCGCCCGCGCGGATCGAGGAACTGGTCGATGCCGCCGCGATGATCCGCGCGTCGATCCGGGGGCTGGCGGGCAAGGCGCAGCTGGGCGAGATCACCTCGCAGACGCTGGAGACGCTGCGGTCGGAATGTCCGGGGTGGGATTATCATACGCTGCATGCCGAGTTCCGGGCGTGGATCGACGGCGATCCGGCGCGCACCCCGGTCAATTATCAGGCGGCGTTCATCGGCTATGTCCGGCGGTTCGACGCGAAGCATCGGCACGAGTTGCGGTAGGGTGCTGGCGCTTCCCGCTAGCGTCATCGCGGCGAAGGGCGGGGTCCCGTTGTTGCTCGGCGCAGCGAGAGGCGCGGGACGCCTCGAACGGTTGTCGGGATTGCGGTAGCGGGATCGGGTCCGGAACGGGGCGGGGCCTTATGCTGGCGGCGGACGATGCGTTTCCTCGCGGGTCTGCCAGCCTTCTCACCTGTCAGTAGAGGGGGCCCTCTGCTTGGTTAACGGGGGTGGAACGCCTCTGGGTTGCGGCACTTTTTGGGGTTACCGTACCCGTCCGAGAAGAAGAAGCGGGACCCCGGGTCAAGCCCGGGGTGACGGTTGTGGGGGCGTTCGGGGCAGTTTCATCGGCGCTTCGGGTTGGATGTGGTGCCGAAACTTGCTGCCGATGATCGACGCCCTTGCTGGTCGGTACGCCTCTTCGCTCGATCCCGCATCACAAGCGTTCCCGAAGTGTCGGCTGTGATCCGGGCGAACGTTGCCATCCGTCCCAGTATCGGACGGGCATTGCGCGGTTTGAACGACTTCGCGGGGGCGGCGGTTGGAATTGATTCAAACGCGGCGCCGGATTGGCCCGCCAGTGGCAGGCATCGACACTCCGGGAACGCGGTTCGATCCTTCGGGAACGGTAGGTCGACACTTCGGGAACGAAACCGTCGACCTTTCGGGAACGGAAGGTCGATCCTTCGGGAACGAACCCACCCGGGCGAATCGTGGACTAACGCCGCGTTCGAGCGGTCAGGCGCCCTCCTTAACCCGCTAACCTTCTAAGAAACCCTCTAACCCCGTGGATGGGTTCTTTGAGATTTTGAGAGAGAATATCTGCACCGAAGCTGCACCGCCTCTCCCCGAAACGTCCCCGGGCTGCGGACCATCGGTCGACGCCCGTGACCTAGGCGGAGGGCTCCTGTCGACCGAGGAGCCGCACGATGCGCCTGAGTTTCCTGTTGAAGATCGCCGCCACCGTCGGGCTGGTGCTGCTGTTCCATGGCCTGTTCCCCGACGGGTTCGAAGGGGCGCGGGTCGGGGGACTGGCGGCGGTGTGGCTGGTCCTGCTGGTCGCGGTGCGGCGCGACGTGGCGCGCAGCCGCAGGGCATGGGTCGCGCTGGGCGGGGCGGCGGTGTTTGCGGGCATGCTGGTCGACGATCCGGGGCCGCTGCCCTGGGTACTGTTCTGGGCGGTGCTGTCGGTCGCCGCGCTGATCCCGCGGGTGGCAGCGTTCGACGATGCGTGGCGCTGGGCGATGCGGCTGCTGGTGCAGGGGTTGAGCACGCCGTTCGCGCTGCCGTTCGACCTCAGGCGGATGGGCGGCGTGCGGGGCAGGGGGCTGTCGCCGGTGCGGATCGCGGCCACGCTGGCGCTGCCGGTGATCGGCGGCACCCTGTTCCTGGTCCTGTTCGCACAGGCCAACCCGTTGATCGAGAACGTCTTTTACAATGTCGCCCTGCCCGAACCATGGCAGCTGGGACTGTGGGCGGCGGTCGCGGCGATGGCGTGGCCCGCCTTTCGTCCCCGCGCGGCGGCGATCCGCTGGGCGGCGCGGCTGCCCGATCCCGAACCGCGGATGCCGGGTACGTCGCTGCCCTCGGTCCTGCTGGCGCTCGGCCTGTTCAACCTGCTCTTTGCCGTGCAGAACGCGCTCGACATCGCGTTTCTGTGGAGCGGGGCGGGGCTGCCCGAGGGCGTGAGCGCGGCGGATTACGCCCATCGCGGGGCCTATCCGCTGATCGCCACGGCGCTGCTCGCCGGTGTGCTGGCGCTCGCCATGCTGCGCCCGGGGAGCGAGAGCGCCGGCAACCGCTGGGCGCGGCGGCTCGTGACGCTGTGGGTCGCGCAGAATCTGGTGCTGGTGGCGTCGAGCGTGCTGCGCACCACCCGCTATATCGACGAATCGATGCTGACCGCGTGGCGGATCGCGGCGCTGTTATGGATGGGGCTGGTCGCGCTGGGGCTGGTGCTGATCGCGTGGCGCATCCTGAGGGCCAAGAGCGCGCGGTGGTTGCTCAATGCCAATGCGGTCGCGGCGGGGCTGGTGCTGAGCGTCTGCGCGACCGTCGATCTGGGGGCGACGGCGGCGGCGTTTAATGTCGATGCGCAGCGGCCCGAGGCGGTCGATCTCTGCTACCTGCGGCATGTCGGCGATGGTGCGCTGCTGCCCATGATAAAGCTGGAGCAACGGCTGATGGACGCGGCGACGCGCGAGCGGGTGCGCTTCATCCGGCAGACCCTGTTCGCCGATCTGCTCTGGCGGCAGACGCATTGGGGCAGCTGGACCCCGCGGGGTGCGCGGCGGCTGTCGGCGGCGCGCGCGGCGCTGGGCCGGGAGGTTGCGCGGCCGGTCGACCCGCGCCTCCGCTTTTGCGACGGATCGCTGCCGAATGAGGTGCAATCTTGACGTGCGCCCCGCTGGCGCTGATCCAGTGCCCCATGCCGCGCACGATCCTGATCGCCGATGACGACCCGCATATCCGCCAGCTGCTGGCCTTCGCGCTGGCCAAGGCGGGGCTGGAATCGATCGAGGCCGGTGATGGCGAGGCCGCGCTGCAACAGGCCGCCGACCAGGCGCCCGACCTGATCATACTCGACATCAACATGCCGCGCATGGACGGGATCGAGGTGTGCCGCCGGCTGCGCGCGGGCAGCGACGTGCCCATCCTGTTCCTGTCAAGCCGCGACGACGAGATCGACCGGGTGTTGGGCATCGAGCTGGGCGCCGACGATTATGTGGTGAAGCCGTTCTCGCCCCGCGAAGTGGTGGCGCGGGTTATGGCGATCCTCCGCCGGGTCGGCGCGCGACCCCCGGCGGTGGAGAGCGCCGCCGCGCCGCTCGGCCATGGCCAATTGCGGCTAGACCCCGATGGCTGGCAGGCGAGCTGGGGCGAGGAGCCGGTCGCGCTGACCGTGACCGAGTTCGGCATCTTGCGCACGCTGGCGGCGATGCCGTCGAAAGTGTTCAGCCGCGACGCGATCATCGACCGGCTGCACGGTCCGGGCTTCGCGATCACCGACCGCACGATCGACAGCCATGTGCGCAATTTGCGGGCGAAGTTCGCGGGCGTCGGGGCGAATGACGTGGTGGAGACGCGCGCCGGGGTCGGCTATCGCCTCGGCAATTGCGGGGCATGATCGGCGCCGCGAAGGCGTTCGTGCGGCGGCATTGGCCCCGGCTGCGGCTGCGCACGATATTGCTCGCGACCTTCGTGTTCGTCGCGGCGTTGCCCGGCGTCGGGGCGCTGTTCCTGCGGGTTTATGAAAACAGCCTCCTGCGCCAGACCGAGACCGAGCTGGTGGCGCAGAGTGCGGCGTTGGCGGCGGTGGCGGCGCGCGACTGGCCCGGCGGCGAGGGGGCGGGGATCGTGCGCGGCGGCTATGCCTCCGACCTCGACCTGCGGCTGTCGCGGATATTGCCCGAGCGGCCGGCGCCGGTGGCGATGCCGGGCGCCGACCGCCGCTCGCTCGCCTGGGCGGGGGAGGTCGCGCCGGTGCTGGCGATGACGGCGGCGACGACGCTGGCGTCGATCCAGCTGCTCGATCCGCAGGGCCGCATCGTCGCGCGCGGGCCGGCGGGGACGGGCTATCCCGGCCTGCCCGAGGTTCAGGCGGCGCGGGAGGGGCGGGCAGTGACGACGCTCCGCCGCAACGGCGCCTATCGCCAGCATTATCCGCTCGAATGGCTGAGCCGCGCGTCGGACCTGCGCATCCACCATGCCCGGCCGGTCATCGTTGGCGGGCGGGTGGTCGGCGTGTTGCTACTGGCTAGATCGCCGCGTAGCCTGTTCGTCGGGCTGTACGAGGATCGCGGCAAGATCGCGTTCGGGATCGTCGCGATCTTCGTGACGCTGGTGGCGTTGAGCGGCCTGTTGTCGCGCGGGATCGTGCGCCCGGTCGAGGCGCTGCGCGATGCGACGCGGGCGGTGGCGGGCGGCGGGGGCAGCGTGCCCGAACCGCCGCCGACCGCCGCGATCGAGATCCAGGCGCTGTACCGCGATTTCGGCGCGATGGCGGAGGCGATCGCGCATCGCTCGCGCTACCTGCGCGACTTCGCCCATGCGGTCAGCCATGAATTCAAGACGCCGCTGGCGGGTATCCGCGGCGCGGTCGAGCTGTTGCAGGACCATGGCGACATGGGGCTGGACGACCGGGCGCGCTTCCTGTCGAACATCGCCGCCGATGCCGACCGGCTGAACCTGCTGGTCAGCCGGCTGCTGGAACTGGCGCGCGCCGACATGGCGACGCGCGAGGCGGGGGTGGCGACCGACCTGTCCGACGTGCTGGCGCAGGCGGCGGATGCGAGCGTGCTGGCGGTGACGGTGCCCGACGAACCGCTGCCCCGCGTCGCCGTGCCGCGCGGCGTGGTGGAGACGGCGCTCTCTACGCTGATCGACAATAGCCGGCACGCGGGGGCGGGGCGGGTGGATATCGCGGCGGCGGTCGAGGGCGCCGTGGTGGTGCTGAGCATCGCCGATGACGGGCCGGGCATCGCGCCGGGCGACCGCGACCGGGTGTTCGAACCGTTCTTCACCACGCGGCGCGCCGATGGCGGGACCGGGCTGGGGCTGGCGATCCTGCGGTCGCTGCTCGAGGCGCATCGCGGGGAGATCGCGCTGGTCGAGGGGCGGGGGGCGGTGTTTCGGTTGTGCTTGCCGGTGGCTCCCACCCCGTCACCCCGGGCTTGATCCGAGGTAACGCTTCCTTGCCCACGCCAGAAGAAGAAGCGGGACCCCGGGCCAAGCCCGGGGTGACGGGGTGGGTTAGGTAAATTGCACATAACCGAGCGCCGCCGCTCGCATATCTTGTGCGGCAATCCGCGCCGACAGGTCGGGGCGGGGCGCCTCGATCCCCGTCAGGAACAGATCGTCCCGCGTCCCGGCAAGGTCGGGATCGGCCATCACCTGCGCCAAGACCGTGCCGAGCAACGTCGCGACCGCCGGTTCGGCGGCGGTGACGAAGGCGGGCGTGGCGGCGGCATCGGTCTTCGCCAGCACCCGCAACCGCCCGGTCGCATCGGGATCGAACCGGGCGAGCGCGGCGAAGGTCACTTCGTCGATCGCAGCGACATCGGCGCGGCCTTCGCCGACCGCGCGGACGCTGTCGGCATGGGCGCCGGTCTCGACCACCCTTCCGAAGAAGGGCTGCCCCTCGGCCAGCGGGGCGATCCGGTCGCGCAGCAGCGCCATGCCGCTGTTCGATCCGCAATCGTTGATCGCGACCGCCCGCCCGCGCAGGTCGGGGAGCGCCTGTGCCTGGTCGTCGCGGCGCACGACGATCAGGCTGCGATGCTCGCCCGGTCGATCGGTGCCGGCATAGGCGGGATGGCCGATGAGACGCAGCTGCGGATGCTCCCGCGCCCAGGGGCGGGTGCAGATCATGCCGAGCAACAACCCGGGATGCGACCACACCGCCTGCGTCGACCATCCGCGCGTCACTCGCACCGGCACGCCCGGCAGGCCATGGTCGCGCAGGCGGTCGCGGATCGCGGCCCAGAGCCGGTCATTGGCGGCATGCTGCGCGACATGGTCGTACATGCCGAGCCACGCGATGCTATCCATGCGCACCCTCCCGCAGCGCCGGGTGGCGGACGGTATCGTGCGGGCGCAGCGCAAAGCGGCGCCAGATTTCGCGATAGCCGGCATAGCGCGGCTCGGTCCGCTGCGTCCGCGCCCGCTCGATCGCGGGCAGGCGATACCAGGGGGCGGCGGGCACGGCATGGTGCGCGGCGTGGAGATTGTTGTTCAGGAACAGCAGCGCCAGCGGCCCGCGCGACACGACGGTCGCCGCTCGCGACGGGCCGGGGGCGTCGGCGCGGTGTTCGGCAAAGCCGCGCAGCAACGAGGCCGCCTGCCCGGGCAGCACGAAGCACAGCGCATAGGTGCCAAGCGGCAGCGCGACATGGTGCAGCCAGCCCAGCACCAGCGCGACGCCGATCAGGTGCGGCCCCCATTCGCGAAGCGTCGCGGCGGGATCGCGTCGCAGTCGCCGTGCCTCGTTCAGCAGGAACAGCGCGATCGCGGCGACCGGCCCGACCAGCAACTGCCCGATTAACGTCGCACGGATGCGGGCAAGCGCCGCGACAACCTCGCCGCCCGCGACATAGCGCGACTCGGGATCATGCGCCGGGTGGGTCGGATGAGGCGATCGGTGATGCGCCTCATGCGTCCGGCGATAGGCGCCATAGGGTAGCCACAGCGACAGCGGCACGCCGCCGATCAGGCTGTTGACCCAACGCCAGCGCGTCGGGTGGCCGTGGATCGTCTCATGCTGCAACGACCCGTGCCATGCGACGAACCACCCGCCGAGCAGCGCGAGGAGGGGCAGGGGGAGTGTGGCGTGCGCGGCGGTCAGCGCGAGCCACCCGCCGTAGATCGCTGCAGCGAGGAGGACGGTGGGCCATTCGATCGGTCTGACTTGGTGCGCCATATTCCCATCGTATCAGTAGGAATATGGCGGTGGCAAGGTGTTGGGGTTCCTCCCCGTGCCGGGAAGGAACGAGACTCCCATTCCCCCTTGTGGCCGTATCGATAAACGGTAATGATGCGATCACTACAGGGGGGACATCGATGCAACATGCCCTGCGCCTCGACGGCGTGGTGAAACGGTTCGGCGCGATGACGGCGGTCGACCATCTGAGCTTCGCCGTCGCGCCGGGGGAGGTGTTCGGCTTTCTCGGCGGGAACGGGGCGGGCAAGACGACGTCGCTGCGCATGGTGCTCGACATCATCCGTCCCGATGCGGGCAGTATCGAGGTGCTGGGCAAGCCGCCGGGGCGGGAATCGAGCCGGCATCTGGGCTTCCTGCCCGAGGAACGCGGGCTGTACCGCTCGATGACCGCGCTGGAGACGGTGGTCTATTTCGGGCGGCTGAAGGGGATGACCGCCGGTGACGCGCGCGCCAAGGGCCGCGAGCTGCTCGACCGCTTCGGCCTCGGCGCGAACCTCAAGACCGGGGTCGACAAATTGTCGAAGGGCATGGCGCAGAAGGTGCAGCTGGCGACCGCGGTCATCAACGCCCCCCGGCTGCTGATCCTCGACGAGCCGTTTTCGGGCCTCGACCCGGTCAATCAGGGGCTGCTGGAGGACGAAATCCTGAACGCGGCGAAGGGCGGGGCGGCGGTCGTGTTTTCGACCCATGTCATGCAGCATGCCGAACGGCTGTGCGACCGGCTGCTGCTGCTGGCCAAGGGTGCGAAGCGGTTCGAGGGTACGCAGGAGGCGGCGCGCGCAACGCTGCCCGCAAGGCTCGACGTGGTGGCGCGCCAGTCGCCCGCCGGGCTGGACGGGGTCGAGTCCGCCACCGCGAAGGGCGAGGTGGGCGAGGGCTGGACCGCGTGGGACGTGCGGATGGCGCCGGGGCGCGATCCCGCCGACCTGCTGCAGCACTGCACCATGGCGGGCGTGCCGCTGCGGCGGTTCGAACAGCATCGACCCGGGCTGCACGACGTCTTTCTCCATATCGTAGGTTCGGCGGAGGCCCGCGCATGATGCACCATATCCTGCTGGTCGCGGGGCGCGAGTTCCGCCAGATCGCCGCCACGCGCAGCTTCTGGGTCACGCTGCTGATCCTACCGCTGGCCTTTGCGATCGGGCCGATCGCGTCGCGTTTCCTCGACAAGTCCGACACGCAGCGCGTGATGCTGATCGACCGCAGCGGCGGTGCGACGGCGCAGGCGATCGCATCGCGCATCGAGCTGGACGAACAGCGCCGCGTGCTGACGCAACTGTCGCGCTTCGTCGAAAGCAACAGGCTGGAGGCGGCCGATCCCTCGGCGCCATGGGCGCGGCATGATCGCTGGTACAGCGATGCCGATGTTGCCCGCTTCGTCGCCGCGGGGGGAGCGAAGGCGGCGCTGGCCAGGATCAGGGCGACCGACCCCAAGGCCCCCGATTTCGACGCGCCCGACCCGGCGTACAGCATCGTGCCCGCACCCGCATCGGTCGCCGCCGCCCCGCCCGAGCGGATCGGCGAGGCGCTCGAACCGCTGCTGCGCCCGGCGGCGGGCAGCAAGGCCAGGCCGATCGACTATGCGATCTACATCCCCGCCGATTTCGGCCGCTCGCCCGACGTCAGGCTGTGGGCCAATGGCGCGCCGTCGAGCGCGTTCGTGACAATGGTGCAGGCGTTGCTGGGGCAGGAGCTGAAGGTCCGCTATCTGCAGGCCAATGGCGTCGCCGCGCCGGTCGCCGCTGCCTCGACCCAGATCGCGCCCAATATCGCGGTCGTCGTGCCGCCGCGCGGCAGCGGGCGCGAACGGGTGCTGATCCGATCGATCCTGCCGCTCGCCTGCGCCTATATCCTGCTGATGTCGCTGGTGCTCTCGGGCAGCTGGATGTTGCAGGGGTCGGTCGAGGAACGCAGCAACAAGCTGATCGAGACGGTGCTGGCCTGCGTTAGCCCGAACGAGCTGATGTACGGCAAGCTGATCGGCACGGTCGGCATCGGGCTGTCGATGGTCGCGACCTGGGCGGTGTGCGGGATCGTCGCCGCCTTCGCCACGCACGGCGCGATTGCCGAGATGATCCGCCCGGCGCTCGAACCAGTATCGTCGTTCGGGGCGATCGCGACGATCCTGTATTTCTTCGTCGCGGGATATCTGATCGTCGCGATGATCTTCCTGGTGATCGGGGCGGTGTCGGATTCGATGCGCGATGCGCAGGGCTATCTGACGCCGGTGCTGCTGGTCGTCATGATCCCGGTCACGCTGCTGGTGCAGGCGGTGCTGCGCGGGGCGAGCGGGCCGCTGGTCGAGCTGCTGACGTGGATCCCGATCTGGACGCCGTTCGCGGTGCTGGCGCGGCTCGGCAGCGGCATGCCGTTGTGGCAGATCTGGGCGACCGGCGCGCTGACCGCGGCGTTCATCGTGGTGGAGGTGGTGCTGCTGGGCCGCATCTTCCGCGCGAGCCTGCTGGCGAGCGGCGGGCGGCCGAATTTTGGCGCGCTGCTGGGGCTGATGCGGCGGGCGGCCTAAGCCTTGAACCGTCACCCCGGACTTGATCCGGGGTCCCGCTTTCTTGTCCACGGTAGCAGAAGAAGCGGGACCCCGGGTCAAGCCCGGGGTGACGAAGATGGCGGTGTAGCACCCCACCCATTGCCGCGGTCCCACCGCTGCGCCACACTCCCCCCATCCATCCGTTCCGGAGTTCGCCTGTGCTCAAGCGTCTGATCCTGCCTGCCTTGTTGCTGTCCACCGCCGCCCATGCGCAGACCGCGCCGATCTTCGACACGAAGCGCATCTCGCGCGATATCCAGACGCTCTCCAGCGATGCGTTCGAGGGGCGCGGACCGGCGACCCCGGCCGAGGCGAAGGTCATCGCCTATATCGCCGAACAGATGAAGGCCGCCGGGCTGCAACCCGCCGGCGACAAGGGCAGCTGGTATCAGGACGTGCCGCTGCTCAAATCCGATATCGTCGGCACGCCGCTGCTGTCGATCACGTCGGCAGGCACGAAGCGGACGCTGAGCCAGGGCAACGAGATCGCGGTGCGCGCCGCGCTGACCGGCCAGCCATCGGTCGCCATCGCCCATGCGCCGCTCGTCTTCGTCGGGTACGGCGTGAAGGCGCCCGAGCGGAACTGGGACGACTTCAAGGGCGTCGACCTGAAGGGCAAGATCATGGTCGTGCTGATCAACGACCCCGATTTCGAAGGCGGCGAGGGCGATTTCGGCGGCAAGGCGATGACCTATTATGGCCGCTGGACCTACAAGTATGAGGAAGCCGCGCGGCAGGGCGCGGCGGGCATCCTGATCGTCCATGAAAGCGCGCCGGCCTCCTATGGCTGGGCGACGGTCAAGAATTCGAACACCAACACGATGTTCGACATCGTGCGGAAAGACCCCAAGGCGTCGCACGTGCCGATGGAGGGCTGGATCCAGCGCGATCTCGCCGTGCAGCTGTTCAAACAGTCGGGGCTGGATTTCGAAGCGGCCAAGGCGGCGGCGCGCAAGGCGGATTTCCGGCCCGTGCCGCTGAAAGCCACACTCGACGCGCGCTATAGCGTGAAGCCGGAGGTCATCACCTCGTACAATGTCGCGGGCGTACTGCCCGGCACGACGCATCCGCAAGAGACGGTGGTCTATTCGGCGCATTGGGACCATCTCGGCATCGGACAGCCCGATGCGAAGGGCGACCGCATCTATAACGGCGCGCTCGACAACGCGTCGGGCATCGCCGCGATGCTCGAACTGGCGCGTGCCTATGGCGCGGGGCCGAAGCCGGATCGTTCGGTCCTGTTCCTGGCCGTGACGGCGGAGGAAAAGGGGCTGCTCGGCACCGAATATTATGCCGCCAACCCGCTGCGTCCGCTGGCGACGACCGCCGGGGTCATCAACATGGACGGACCGTTCGCACCGTCCGCCTCGCGCGATTTCAGCATTTCGGGGTCGGCGAAGCTCGACCTGCTGACCATGCTGACCGAAGTGGCGGGCACGCAGGGCCGCCGCTATTCGCCCGATCCCAAGCCGGAGGCGGGCAGCTTCTACCGCTCCGACCATTTCCCCTTCGCCAAGCGCGGCGTGCCGGCACTGTCCTATAGCGGCGGGCGCGACCTGGTGGTCGGCGGCACGGCGCGCGCGAAGGAACTGGCCGATGCCTATACCCGCGACAAATATCATCAGCCGGCCGACGAATATGATCCCAACTGGGATACCGGCAGCGTGCAGAGCGACCTGACGATCCTCTACACGCTCGGCCGCCGCCTGGCGGACGGGCGCGACTGGCCGAACTGGTCGAGCGACAGCGAATTCCGCGCGGCCCGCGACCGGACGACGGCGGCGCGGGGGAAGTAACGCACCCCCGAACGCAACGTCACCCCGGGCTTGATCCGGGGTCCCGCTTCTTTCCTCCCTTCTGCGTACCCCCGCGCAGGCGGGGGTCCAGGGTTACTCGCCGGCCGCTATCCTGTTTGGCTCTGGACCCCCGCCTGCGCGGGGGTACGGAAAGGAGCGCGCTCTACTTCACCACCACCCGCCACGGCACGGGCGCGGTCGCCGGTTTCCAGCACCCTTCCAGCGCCTTCGCAAAGTCGCTGGCCCATGCCCCGGCGGTGCCGGGCTTGAGCCAGCCATCATAGCTGACGCGCAGGTTGAACTCTTCGAGATCGAACCGGATCGTGTCTGCGTGGAGCACGATTTCCGACAGACGCCGGTCGAAATCGACACCCGCGGCAAAGCGCAGCTCGGGAAGGCGCGCCAGCTGCGCCATCGCCTTCGGACATTGCCGCACATCGGCCTCGACCCATTCCAGCCCGGCGCCATCGAGGCCGCGTCGCAGCGCGTCGTCGCTGTCGGGCCTCGCCTGTGCCAGCGTACCGATCAGCCGATAGCCGCGCTGGCGCGGGCGGTCCGGCGTGCCGGGGAAGGGGGCGCGGAGCATCCGCGCGATCAGCCGCTGGCCACAGTTCAGGCTGGCTTCGCTGTCGTCCTGGTCGGTGTCGACGCAGCCTTTGCGGATGGCGATGGTGTAGACCGGCATATCAACGTCATCGCCCAGATAGCGGATCGCGATGGCCGGTCGCGGCCGTTCGGGGAAGAACCGTCCCGGATCGAACGCCAGCGCCCGCGTACGTTCGGCGACGTCGTACCTTAGCGTCTCCTGCGCGGGAGCGGCGGTGACGAGGAACAGGGCGACGAGCGGGACAAGGCGGAGCATGCCGCATCCTGCCACGTTCCCTGCCGACGCGACATACGGAACATCCCCCGCCGCCGCCGGTTCGGGATGTCGGTCCGCTGCGTCCGGGCATGCCTCTGGTCCCGCGACGCTTTCCCGCTATAGGCTGCCCCCATGAACGAGCTCTGGAACCATATCGTCGCCGATTTCGCCAATATAGGCAGCCCCTCGGCGCTGGCCGCCTTCGGGCAGGTCGTGCTGATCGACGTGATGCTGGCCGCCGACAATGCTATCGTCGTCGGTGCGCTGGCCGCCGGGCTGCCGCCGGCGATGCGGCGCAAGGTGATCCTGATCGGCGTCGGCGCGGCGCTGGTCCTGCGCGTCGCCTTCGCGCTGGTCGTGACCCAGCTGTTGCAGGTGACCGGCCTCGTCTTTGCCGGCGGGCTGCTGCTGGTGTGGGTCGCGTGGAAGATGTGGCGCGAGCTGAAGGACGACGGCCACGACACGACCGAGGAGACGGCGCTGAAGGCCGCCGCCCCGCGCAGCTTCGCCAGCGCCGCCTGGGCCGTCGCGATCGCCGACGTGTCGATGAGCCTCGACAACGTCCTCGCCGTGGCGGGTGCGGCGCGCGACCATCCGGGCATCCTCGCCATCGGCCTGATCCTGTCGGTCGCGCTGATGGGCGTCGCCGCCAACGTGCTGGCCCGCGTGATCGAGCGTTATCGCTGGGTCGCCTATATCGGCCTTGTCGTCATCGTCTGGGTCGCGTGCAAGATGATCTACGAAGGGCTGGTCGATCCGTCGCGCGGCATCCTGACGCTGTTCGGCTGAGATACTGCTTCGTCATCCCGGGCTTGACCCGGGATCCCGCTTCTTCTGCGACCGTGCCGAGACAGCGGGCCCCGGATCAAGTCCGGGGTGACGATGAAAATACTGTCTTCAAAATAGCTTGCGCAGCGACAGTGCGATCGTGCGTCCCAGCGGGTTGAGATAGGCCTGCTGGAACGCGATCGGCGTCGCGCCGGTCGCGTCGCGCACCGCCTGCCGGGTATCGAACAGGTTGACGATGCCGAGCGACAGCCGCGCGCCCTTCGCCCAGCCCGGTGCCTTGGTCCCGCCCATCTGCTCGGCGAGGTTGGCGAACAGGTTCAGGTCGACCGTCGCCAGATCGCCATAATTGAGGTCGCCGCCCGGCCCGCGCAGCGTCGTGCCCGCCTGCCACCGCGCGGTGATGCGCGCGCCCAGCCCCCGCTTGAACGCCCCGGCCTGCGCCTCGACGCTGTGCCGCGCGCGTCCGCCGCGCAGGTCGAGCGCACCGCCGTCCAGCAGGTCGAGCACCGGCCCGCCATCGGTGAGCGTCAGGCGGTCCTGCAACCGCCACACATGGTCGATGCTGAAGATCAGCCGGCTCGTCAGATTCTCGAACCGCCGCGCCTGCGGGCTGCCCGCCTCGACCATCTGGACGCGCGCGCCGGACGGCAGGCGGCGGCGGACCTCCGCCTCGCTGGAGAAGCTGCGCACCCGCGCCGGCTCGATTCCGGGCGGCAGCGGCCCCAGCGGCCGGACATAGCGCAGGCCCCAGCGCAACTCCTGCTGCCGGCTGCGCGCGAAATTGACCGGCGTTGCGTCGATCCGCTGCAACCGTCCGGCCGCGTCGCGCGTCACCCGGTCGGGAAACGCCGCCTCGACCGCCGGGGTCAGCAGCGGAAAGGACGCGATCGGATCGTCGATCCGGGTGCGGATATAGTCGGCGGTCAGCGTCAGGTCCCGCTTCGCCCAGGGCTGCCACGACAGCCCCAGCGCGGTGACGCGCCGGTCGTCGGGGCGCAGCGCGCGGTTGCCGCCAAGGATGCGGGTCGCATCGACCGTCTCGCCCGCCCCGCTGTCGAAGGTCCGCGCATTGGGCAGCACCAGCAGCGGCGATCCGAGCTGTTCGACACTCGGCGCGGACTGTTCGGCGGTCGCCGATCCCAGCAGCGTCAGCCCCGCGACCGGCGTCCACTGTACGCCGCCGCCCAGCGTCCGCAGCCCGCCCGCATCGGACAGCTCCTCTAGGGCGACATTGGCGTTGAGCGAGACGAGGCCGATGCCGCGCGTGACCGGCAGGTCGATGCTGGCCTGCACATTGGCGGCATCGCGCCCCAGCGACGTGGCGGCGACATTCTCGCCCAAGCGCGACCGGCTGTCGAAGCTGCGCGTCGCCACCCCACCGCGCAGGCTGAGCGCGGCATTGCCGGCGGGCAGGGCGAAGGGCGATCCGTTAACCAGCAGGTCGGCCTGCGCCAGCATATTGGTGAAGCGCGCATCGTTGCGCGGCGCGGCGGCGATGCCGGTATCGGTCACCGTGTCGCTCCGCGTCCGGTCGAGCGTCCCCGTCGCGGTCCACAGCCATTTGCCCGCGCGTCCGCCCAGCGTCGTACCGAGATGCGCGGTGGTCGTGTCGCCGTCGCGGCGCAGCACGCGATCGGCCCCGCGCCCGACCAGCGCCCGCGTCGCCATCGTCTCGACCCGCGCATCCAGCGTTGCCGCTACCTCGCCGAACGGCGTGCCGGCGACCGTCGCGCCCAGTGCCGCGCGGCGGGTCTCGGGCAGCAGCGTGCGCGCCCTGCCCAGTGCCGGATCGCCCGGTTGCACGATGTCGCGTTCGTCCTCGGTCAGCGCGCTCGCCCGGCTAAGCTCCGCCTGCACCATCGTCCGGGTGTCGCCCCGCAGCCGCAGGAGATTGGCGGTGGCGCCGATGGTCGCCTGTCCGCCGCCGGTCGGCATGCCGCCGGTCAGCTGGCCGATCCGGGAGGCATAGCGTTCGCGGGTGACGATGTTCACCACCTTGCGGTCCGCCGGAAAGCCATAGGCCAGCGCGACCGCCTCGGGCAGGATTTCGGTCCGCTCGATCGCCTCGGTCGGCAGGTTGGCGATCTCGTTGACGCTCGACACGCGGCGGCCGTTGAGCAGCACCGCCGGCCCCGCATCGCCGCGCCCGCGCCCGCTCGCCACCGCCGCGCCCAGCGCTTGCAGCAGCTCCTGCACATTGTTCGCGCCATAGGCCCGGATGTCGAGCGCGGAGAGCGTGCGTTCGGGCGGGATCGTGCCGGTCACCGACCCGCGCGGCCGTTCGCCCCGCACCACGATATCGTCGCGCGGCGGGGTGGCAGGCGCGGGGGCGGGGGCGGCCTGGCCCCCGGCGAGCAGGGCGATCAGCAGCGCCGCTCCCATCAGGGTTCCCGCCGCGCGTTGAACGGCAGGGTGGCGAGGCCGGCGATGATCACGTTACCCGCCATGGCCGTCCCCTCCGGCGCCAGCGCCAGCGCAAAGGTCACGCGCGGTTTCGATTCGATGCCGAACGTCGCGCAACCCTGCGTCACCGTGACTTCCTCCAGCGGCTTCCAGGTCGGCGCCTTGGTGGTGCGATAGCGCCCGCTCCATCCCTTGCCGTCGCGCGACAGGTCGAACGTCCAGTCGGCCCCGGCGAAATTGCCGGTCCATTGGCCCGCGACGCGATCGGCGCTGCCCGGCGCAGCACAGGGCGCATCGGGACTGGCAAGGGCGAGGACGATGACGAGGATGGTGAACATGCGAACTCCCGTGGCGAAGAGCCGCCATCCAACCACGTGGTTGTAGCGTCACGATGGCGCGTTCGTGTCGCCGGGCGATACGCAGATGCTACAAAGCCATGCTATCGGGCGGGGGATGCCGACCGATGCTCCCCCCGCCGACCGCATAATCGTCGTCGACGACGACACCAGCATCCGCGACGCGCTGGCCGAATATCTGGGCGGGCATGGCTATGCGGTGCGCACCGCGCCCGGCGCGGCGGCATGCGACCGGTTGTGGATGGAGGCGCCGGCGGACCTGCTGGTCATCGACGTGATGATGCCGGGCGAGGACGGGCTGTCGCTGTGCCGCCGCCTCGCGCCGCTGGGGGTGCCGATCCTGATGCTGAGCGCGCTGGACGGGGTGACCGACCGGATCGTCGGGCTGGAGGTCGGGGCATGGGATTATCTGGCCAAGCCGTTCGAACCGCGCGAGCTGCTCGCCCGCGTCCGCGCGCTGCTGCGCCGGCCGCGCGCGGTCGAACCGGTGGCGGCCGGCGACGATGCGGTGGTCTTTGCCGGATGGTGGTTCAGCCCGGCCGAACGGCGCTTACGCGATCCGCAGGGGCGGCCGCTGCTGCTGAGCGAAGGCGAACATGCGCTGCTCGCCGCCTTCGTCCGGCGGGCGGGCCGCGTGCTCAGCCGCGACGCGCTGCTCGACGCCGCGCGCGGGATCGATGCCGCCAGCTATGACCGCGCGATCGACATCGCGGTCAGCCGGCTGCGGCGCAAGCTGGCGGAAGGGGACGCGACCCCGCTGATCGAAACGGTGCGCGGCGCGGGCTATCGCTTCGTGCCGGCGGTGCGCCCGGCATGATCCGCGCCTTCTGGCGACGGCCCAGCGCGCTGACCGCCATCGGCGGGTTCAGCGTCGCCATCGCGATCCTGAGCGTCGCGATCACCGCCAGCATCGTGCTGCTGATGCCCGATCCGCCGGCGGTGCGGCTGACGCTGGCCGATGCGGCGGCGGCGCTGCGCGGCGCGGAAAACGGCCTCGTCCGCAGCATCGGCGCGCCGCCCGCCGGGCCGCCCAATCCGATCCAGCAACAGGTGCTCGCCCAGGCGCTCGGCCGGCCGGTCGGCGACGTCCGCGTCGTCTGGCTCGACGCGCCGCCACGCAAGAGGCCGGTCGGTGAGGTCATCGTCGTTACCCCGCACCGAGGGAGCGGCAGCCCGTTTCCCGGCGGCACCATGGTGTTGCAGATGAAGGGCGGACGGCCGATGCGGGTGGTCGACCGGTTGCCCGACGGGCCGCTCGGCACGGTATTGCTGCGCCTGCCGCAGCCGCCCTTCGCCGCCGGCGTCCGCCTGTCCGACGGGCGCTGGCTGACGGTTCGGCCGGCCGCGCCGCTGCTGGGGGGATGGCGGTGGAAGGTGCTGGTCGCGCTCGCGGTCAGCCTGGTCGTGCTGGCGCCGCTCGCCTGGCTGTTCGCGCGGCGGCTGACCCGCCCGTTCCGCGTGCTGGCCCGCGCGATCGATGCCGGGCTCGACCCGCCCCAGGCGCAAGGGCCCCGCGAATTGCAGGAGGCGGCGGGCGCGATCCTGCAGCTGCGCACCCGCCTCGCGGCGGAGAGCGAGGACCGGTTGCGGATGCTGACCGCGGTCGCCCACGACCTGCGCACCCCGCTGACCAGCCTGAAGCTCAGGTTGGAATCGGTGCCCGAGCCGCAGCGCGCGCGGATGGTGGCCGATGCCAACCGGATGCAGGCGATGATCGCCGACGTGCTCGACTTCGCGCGCACCGCCGACGCCACCCGCCACCCGGTCGGCCTGCGTCCGCTGGTGGCGGAGGTGGTGGCCGACGCCCCGGCGATGACGCTCGATCCCGGGCCGGAAGTAACGGTCAGCGTGGTCGAGGCCGGCCTGCGCCGCGCGGTCGAGAATCTGGTGCGCAACGCGGTCGACTATGCCGGCGGGGGGCGGATCGCGGTCGCGCGGGACGGGGATCGCGCGGTGATCGAGGTGATCGACACCGGCCCCGGCATCGCGCCCGCCGACCGCACCCGCCTGCTGCGCCCGTTCGAACGCGGCGACGCCTCGCGCAACCGCGATACCGGCGGGGTCGGGCTGGGGCTCAGCATCGTGCAGGGCTTTGCCGAACGCCATGGCGGCACGCTCGAACTGGCCGACGCGCCGGGCGGGGGGATGGTGGCGCGGTTGGTGTTGCCGGCGGTCGGGTGACGAAGCCCCGACCTCTCTTCTCGTCACCCCGGATCAAGTCCGGGGTGACGGGAATCACCCCAACGTCTTCAACAACGTCTCCCACCACAACACCCCCGGATCGAAGGTCGCGACCGGCACCCGTTCGTTCAGCCCGTGGGCGAAACTGTCGCTCGCCTTCATGAACACGCCGCCGACCCCGAAGCTCGGAATGCCGTAAGCGCGGAAATGCATCGAATCGGTCGCGCCGGCCTCCTGCATCGGCACGACCAGCAGCCCCGGCGCCCGCTCGGCCACCGCCGCCTTCACCGCCGCGACGACCTTCGGGTCGAGCGGGGAGGCGCCGGCCTCGATCGTGCCATTGTCGTTGAAGGCCACCGCGACCTTGGGATCGGCGGCCAGTTCGGTCAGCTTGGCCGCGATCTGCGCGCGCGGCGTACCCGGAAAGATGCGGCAGTTGATGTTGGCGACCGCGCGCTGCGGCAGCGCGTTGGGCGCATGGCCGCCATTGAACATGGTGGGGACGCAGGTGGTGCGGACCTGCCCGATATAGCGCTTGTCGGCCGACAATATGTCCGCCGCGGCGGTGTCGTTCGGATTGGCGGCGAACGCCTTCATCGCCGCACCCAGCGGTCCGGGCGTCATCGTCGCGGTGCCGGCCAGCGACGCCTTGGTGATCTCGTTCTGTTGCGGGGGAAAGCGATAGGCGGCGATCCGCCCGACCGCCGTCGCCAGGCGGACGATGGCATTGTCCGGTCCCGGACGGCTGCTGTGCCCGCCCGGATCGGTGACGGTCAGGTGCCAGTCGCCATAGACCTTCTCCGCCGCCTGCAATCCGTACACCATCGGTTTGCCGTCATCGCCCAACAGCCCGCCACCGGCATCGGCGTTCAGCACCAGAGCGGCGTTCCTGTACGCCTCCGCCGCCGCCCGCGTCGTCTTCATCGTGGTTTCTTCGTCGCCGGTCAGCACCAGCACGATATCGCGCTGCGGCACCCATTTCGCGCGGCGCAGCTTCATCAGCGTCGCGACCGCCATCGACAGCCCGGCCTTGTTGTCCAGGCTGCCGCGCCCGAAGACATAGCCATTCTCGATCACCGGGGTGAACGGGTCGCGGGTCCAGTCCTTCGGATCGGCCTCCACCACGTCCATATGCGCCAGCACCACGGTCGGCTTCGCAGCCCGGTCGCGGCCGGGATAGCGCGCGGTCAGATAGCCGGTCTCCCCCATCGCCACGAAGCGGACCTCGGCGGGATCGAACCCGGCGGAGAGCAGCTTGGCCTGCAGATACGCGGCATAGGCCGGCACCTGCCCGCGCCCGGCGACGGTCTGGAACTTCACCCCGTCGGTCAGCAGCGTGACCGCTTCCTTGCCCCCCGGCGTCGACGGCGCGTCCTGCGCCTGTGCGGCGATCGGGCCCAGCATGGCAATTCCGGCAAGCAGCATCCGCATCATCGTCTTCCCCTTTGGCCTGAAGGGTGCGCGGTTCGCGCCGATCGCGCAAGGGCGCCGACGATGTCCGGCAAACCCCCGCGCTATGCACCGGCACGATCCTGACCTACACCGGGGCCGACCACGGATCGTGCGGTGGCCATCGCCGCCGAACGGCTTCGAGCCGTCAACCGCAGGCGCAGCGAAATTCGTTGCGCCTGACCGTTTTATATCGTATACGATCCAAGATATCCATGGAGGTTGATGTGGTTTCTGGTTCGAGCATGTGGACGGGCGTCTATCCCGCGGCGACGACGCAGTTCGCGGCCGATGGGTCGGTCGATATCGATGCGACGCAGCGCGGTCTGGTCGCGCTGGTCGAGGACGGGGTCGACGGGCTGATCCTGCTCGGCACCTGCGGTGAGAACAACTCGCTCGACGTCGAGGAAAAGCATGCCGTGCTGCGCGCGGGTGTCGAGGCGGTCGGCGGGCGCGTGCCTTTGGTGTGCGGCGTGTCCGAATTCACCACGCGCCGTGCGGCGGCGTTTGCCAAAGAGGTCGAGGATATCGGCGTCGACGCGCTGATGCTGCTGCCCGCCATGGTCTATGTGCCGACGCCCAACGAACTGGCGACGCATTTCCGCACCGTCGCGGAAGCGACCGGCCTGCCGATCATGCTCTACAACAACCCGCCAGCCTACCGCGTGTCGGTCGACTTCGCCACGCTCGCGCTGCTCGAACCGGTGAAGAACATCGTCGCGGTCAAGGAAAGCGCGCCCGATCCGCGCCGCTTCACCGACGTCATCAACCGCTTCGGCGACCGCTATATCGTGATGGCCGGTCTCGACGACGTGGCGCTGGAGGGCATGTTGCTCGGGGCCAGCGGATGGGTGTCGGGCCTGACCAGCGCCTTCCCGCAGGAATCGGTCGCGCTGATCGCGGCGGTCGATCGCGGCGACTGGGAAGAGGCGCGGCGCATCTATCGCTGGTTCATGCCGCTGCTCCACCTCGATGCCGAACATGACCTCGTCCAGTCGATCAAGCTGGCCGAGGAGATCATGGGCCGCGGGTCGGAACGCGTCCGCCTGCCGCGCCTGCCGCTCGAAGGCGCGCGCCGGGCAGAGGTGATCGCGATGGTCGAGAAATGCGCGGCGACGCGGCCGGTGCTGACCGCGCCGTCGGTGGAGGCGGCTGCCGCCTGATGCGCCACACCTTCTTCTGCATCGACGGCCACACGGCGGGCAATCCCGTCCGCCTGGTGGCCGGGGGCGCCCCGCTGCTGCGCGGCGCCAGCATGGCGGAGCGGCGCCAGGATTTCCTGGCGCGCTTCGACTGGATCCGCACCGGGCTGTGCTTCGAGCCGCGCGGCCACGACATGATGTCGGGCGGGTTCCTTTATCCGCCGTGCGGCGATGCGGATGCGGCGATCCTGTTCATCGAAACGTCGGGCTGCCTGCCGATGTGCGGGCACGGCACGATCGGGATCATCACCTTCGCCCTCGAAAACGGGCTGATCACCCCGCGCGAGCCGGGACGGCTGCGTGTCGAGGTGCCCGCCGGGGTGATCGACATCGACTATGTGGCGGACGGCAACCGGGTCCGCTCGGTAAGGATCCGCAACGTCCCCGCCTATCTGGCGAAACAGGGCGTGCAGGTCGATGTGCCGGGCTTCGGCGCGCTGTCGATCGATGTCGCCTATGGCGGCAATTATTATGCGATCATCGAGCCGCAGGGGCCGTACACCGGCCTCGACGATCTGGGTGCGGCGCGGATCGTGGAGCTCAGCCGCACGATCCGCGACCTGGTGCGCGCGGTCTATGAACCGGTCCATCCGCTCGAACCGACGATACGCGGGGTCAGCCATGTGCTCTGGGCCGACGCGCCGAAGGGCGAGGGCGCGGACGGGCGCAACGCGGTCTTCTACGGCGAACGCGCGATCGATCGCAGCCCGTGCGGCACCGGCACCTCGGCCCGCCTCGCTCATCTCGCGGCGACCGGCCGGTTGACCATCGGCGACCGCTTCGTCCACGAAAGCTATATCGGCAGCCGCTTCATCGGCCGGGTCGAGGCGGAAACGACGATCGGCGATCAACCGGCGATCGTGCCGTCGATCGAAGGGTCGGCGATCGCGACCGGCTTCAACACGATCTGGATCGATCGCGAGGACCCGTTCTTTGCCGGGTTCACGGTGGTCTGACGGCACAATAACGACAAACGGGAGGGGCGCATGGCACGAGGATTACTGGGGCCGCTCAAGCCCCTCGACGCAGGCGAAGCCGATCCGGAGCGCCGCCTGCGCAAGACGCTCAGCTGGCCGCACCTGATCGCGCTCGGCATCGGGGCGATCGTCGGCACCGGCATCTATACGCTGACCGGGGTCGGGGCGGATCGCGCCGGGCCGGCGGTGATCCTGTCCTTCGCCATCGCCGGCGCGGTCTGTGCCTGCGCCGCGCTCGCCTATGCCGAAATGGCGACGCTGATCCCGACCGCGGGCAGCGCCTACACCTACAGCTATTCGGTGATCGGCGAGAGCGTCGCCTGGATCGTCGGGTGGAGCCTGATCCTCGAATATTCGCTCGCCTGTTCGACGGTCGCGGTCGGGTGGTCGGCCTATCTGGTCGGATGGTTGCAGAGCGTCGGCGTGCAGTTGCCCGCGATGCTGCTGTCGGGGCCGCACGGCGGCGGGATCGTCAACCTGCCCGCGGTGCTGGTGGCGCTGGGCATCGCCGGGATGCTGGTCGCGGGCACGCGCGAAAGCGCCACGTTCAACATCGTGCTGGTCGCGATCAAGATGACCGCGCTGGCGGTCTTCGTGCTGTTCGCTTTGCCCGCATTCAACGGCGCCAATTTCGAACCGTTCATGCCCTATGGCTTTGGCAGCACGGTGCAGGGCGGGGCGACGCGCGGGGTGATGGCGGCGGCGGCGATCGTGTTCTTCGCCTTTTACGGGTTCGATGCCGTCGCGACCTCGGCGGAGGAAGCGCGCAATCCCGGCCGCGACCTGACCATCGGCATCATCGGGTCGATGGCGGCGTGCACCGCCATCTATATGGGGGTCGCGGTCGCGGCGATCGGGGCGGTCAGCTATGTCGATCTCGGCCGCTCGGCCGAACCGCTCGCCTATGTCCTGCGCAGCTTGCAGCATCCCTTCGCCGCCTGGGCGATCGGCCTTGCCGCGCTGATCGCGCTCCCTTCGGTCATCCTGGTGATGATGTACGGGCAGAGCCGCATCTTCTTCGTCATGTCGCGCGACGGGCTGCTGCCGCGCTCGCTCAGCCGCGTGTCGGCGCGCACCGGATCGCCCGCGCTGGTGACGATGGTGACCGGCGTGTTCGTCGCCGCCGTCGCCGGCTTCTTCCGCCTCGACGAGATTGCCGAGCTGGCCAATGCCGGCACGCTGCTCGCCTTCATCGCGGTCGCGGCGTGCATGATGATCCTGCGGCGCCGCGCGCCCGAACTGCAGCGCGTGTTCCGCTGCCCCGCGCCGTTCGCGGTCGGCACGCTGGCGATCCTCGGCTGCGTCTATCTGCTGGTCAGCCTGCCGTCGCAGACGCTGGTGCGGTTCGCGCTGTGGAACATCATCGGCGTCGTCTTCTACCTCCTTTACGGTCGCGTGCGCAGCCTGGTGCGGGTGCGCGCGTGAGCGGCGATGCGGTCGTCATCGGCGACGGCGTTGTCGGGCTGAACGTCGCGCTGGCGCTGCAACGCCGGGGCAGGGCGGTGACGATCGTCGCCCCCGATCAGCCATGGCGCGGCGCGTCGTGGGGCAATGCCGGGCATATCGCGGTCGAACAGGTCGAACCGCTCGCCTCGCTGGCGACGGTGCGTAGCGTGCCCGCCCGGCTGTTCCTGCGCGGCGGGGCGCTGGCCCTGCCGCCGCGCGCCATCGCCGCCTGGCTGCCCTTTGCGCTCCGGATGCTGCGCGCCGCCGCGCCGGCCCGCTTCGCCGGGGGCAAGGCGGCGCTGTCGGCGATGCTGGCGACCGCCATCCCGGCATGGCAGCGGGTGCTGGCCGATACCGGGCGGCCCGACCTGCTGCGGATCGACGGGCATTTCGTCGTGTGGGAAAGCGCGGAGAGTGCCGCGCGCGGGCAGGCGGCGTGGGCGCGGACCGATACCGGCACCGCGACGTGGCGCGCGGCGACGCCGGCCGAGCTGGCCCGGCTCCAGACGCTGACCCATGTGCCGATCGCCGGGGCGATCCGGTTCGAGGGCAGCGGGCAGATCACCGATTCCGCTGCGCTGGGCGACGCCTTGCGGAGCCGCTTCGTCGCGGCGGGCGGCACGTTCGTGCACGACCGCGCGCGCGGGGTGGTCGAGCGCGAGGGGCGGGCGCGCGTCCTGCTGGAACAGGGCGCGCCGATCGACGCCGATGTCGCGGTCGTCGCGGCAGGCGCGGCATCGGCCGCGCTGGTCGCGGCGGCGGGACTGCACGCGCCGCTGATCGCCGAGCGCGGCTATCATGTCGAGGGCGATCCCGGCGACTGGCCCGCCGACATGCCGCCGGTGGTGTTCGAGGACCGCTCGATGATCGTTACCCGCTTCGCCCACCGGCTGCGCGCGGCGAGCATCGTCGAATTCGCCCGGACCGACATGGCCCCCGACCCGCGAAAATGGGCGCGCATCCGGGGGCATGTCGCCGCGCTCGGCCTGTCGCTGCGCGCGCCGGTTGAACCGTGGATGGGCGCGCGGCCGACCCTGCCCGACTATCTGCCCGCGATCGGGCGTCGCGGGGCGGTGGCCTATGCCTTCGGGCACCAGCATCTCGGGCTGACACTGGCGGCGACCAGTGGCGAGGCGCTGACCGCGCTGCTGCATGGCGACGCGCCGCCCTTCGACCTGACGCCGTTCGCGCTCGAGCGATTTCGCTGAGCGATGGTTGCGCCGGAGACGGTGCACGCTAAGTGGCGTACTACGGTATACCACCGTGGCACGGGATTTTCTGCATGACCGGTATCGTCGTCCGTAACCTTTCCGAACAGCTGGTCGTGCTGCTGCGCGACCGTATCCTTGCGGGCCGGATCGATGCCGATCGCGCCATCCGGCAGGATGCGCTGGCCGCCGAACTGGGCGTCAGCAAGATTCCGCTGCGCGAGGCGCTGACCCGGCTCGAACAGGAAGGGCTGGTCCGGCTGCACGCCAATCGCGGCTATTTCGTCCGCGAACTGACCATGGACGAGGCGGAGGAGGTCTATGCGCTCCGCCTGAAGCTGGAGCCGGAGGTGGCCGGCGTGGCGGCGATGCGCGCGACCGATGCCGAACGCGACCTGGCGATCCGCACGCTGGCGCAGCTGGACGAGGTGACCAACGCGCATGGCGACGGCGTCGGCGCGTTCAACCGCGCCTTCCACCTCGCGCTGCTGCGCCCCTCGCGCCAGACGATCACGACCACCATGCTCGAACGGCTGCACGTGCTGGGCGAACGCTATGTCCGCCGCCACCTCGAACCGCTGGGCCGCGACCAGCGCGCGAACGACGAACATGCCCAGCTGCTGCAATGCTGGCTGGCGCGCGACGCATCGGCGGTCGCCGCGCGGATGTACGCCCATATCGAACAGACCGTGCTCGACCTGCGCCGCGAATTCGGCAACGACGGCGGCGACGGCGTCGCTTGAGGCGCCCCCGCCCGGCGCTGGGGGATATGCGCCGTTCCCAACGATTTAGTTCCATTTCAACCGCCCACGCGCATCAAAAGAAGGTGCGGTGTGCAACGACGCTTATAAGTATACCTGGATATCGTATAATATATTTGAAGCGTCCGCGATGATGTGGCAATCTGCTCCGACAATAACGGGGGATGGACATGCGACGTACGACGAGATTGCTGGCTTCCGCGGCGGTGACGGCGCTGGTGCTGGGGAATGCGCTGCCCGCGCTGGCGCAGACGACGACCGATGGTCAGGTCGCGGGCGAAGCGACCGGCGATGAAACCATCACGGTGACCGGATCGCGCATCGCGCAGCCCGGCGCCAAGAGCAACAGCCCGATCACGACGGTCGGTGCCGAGGAAATCCGGCTACAGGGCGCGACCAATGTCGAAAATGTCCTCAACCGACTGCCGCAGATCACGCCCGATGCGAACGAAAACGTGTCGAACGGGTCGGACGGCACCGCGCGGGTCAACCTGCGCAACCTCGGCAGCAACCGCAATCTCGTCCTCGTCAACGGCCAGCGGCTGCTGCCGATCCAGGCGACCGACCTGAACTTCATCCCGGGCTTCATGGTCGAACGGGTCGACGTGATGAGCGGCGGCGCATCGGCGGTCTACGGCTCCGACGCGGTGTCGGGCGTCATCAACTTCGTGCTGCGCGACAATCTGAACGGCGTGAAGACCGACGTGCAATACGGGTTTTCGGCACATCACAACAATAACGACGCCTATCGCGCGCGCGTCCGCGCGGCGGGTTTCACGCCGGCGCTCAGCACCCCGGTCGACGGGCAGCGCTTCGACGCGAACATCGCGATGGGCGCGAATTTCGCCGAGGATCGCGGCAACGTCACCGCCTATTTCGGCTATCGCGACGTGCGGCCGATCCTGCAATACAACCGCGACGTGTCGGCCTGCGCGCTCGACCCGGTATTCTCGGGCGATCCGGAGGCTGCGACCGCGCTGACCTGCGGCGGGTCGTCGAACAACCAATATGGCCGGTTCGTGCCGCTGCGCGCGGGCATCGCGCCGGGCGGCTACAACAACACGGTCGACGGCAACAAGACCTGGGTCCAGTACAACCCCAGCTTCCGCTACAATTACGCGCCGCTCAACTATTTCCAGCGCAACGGCACCCGCTTCACCGCCGGCGCCTTCGCGAAATATGAAGTGACGCCTGCGGCCCAACTCTATGGCAGCTTCATGTTCATGGACGATCGCACCAATTCGCAGGTCGCTCCCTCCGCGCTGTTCCAGGGCTATCCCTATTCGATCAACTGCAACAACCCGCTGATGAGCGCGCAGCAGGCGACGTTGCTGTGCGGCGCGGCGGCGGCGGGAACCAACGTCAACCAGGACGTCTATATCGGCTATCGCCCGGTCGCCGCCCCGGCACAGCCGCGTCGCGACGACCTGCGCCACACCGATTATCGCGTGACCGGCGGCGTGCGCGGGGAGATTGCGAAGGGCATCCGCTACGACCTCAACGCACTGTTCTCGACCGTCATCTTCAACGAAACCTATCGCAACGACATCGATCCCGCGCGTGCCAACCGCGCGCTGAAGGTCGATCTGGTCAACGGCGTGCCGACCTGCCGGTCGGTGATCGACGGGACGGACCCGACCTGCGTGCCGCTCAACGTGTTCCAGTTCCGCGGGCCGACCGCCGCGGCGCTGAACTATATCTATGCGCCGACCAGCACCGAGGGGCTGGACCGCGAGACGGTGATCGCCGGCACGGTCAATTTCGACGGGTCCGAATATGGCGTGAAGCTGCCCTGGGCCGAAACCGGCATCGGCGCGGTGTTCGGCGTCGAGCATCGCCGCGAGAGCCTGGAATTCCGGGCCGATGCGCTGGCGATCGCCAAGGGGACCAAGGAGATTTCGGGCGCGTTCGACGTGACCGAAGGCTTCACCGAAATCCGCGTGCCGATCATCGAGGATCGCCCGTTCTTCGACGAATTGTCGCTGACCGGCGGCTATCGCTTCTCGAAATACAGCACCAACAGCAAGGGCATCTCGACCTACAAGGGCGAAATCGCCTGGGCGCCGTCGGCGGACCTCCGCCTGCGCGGCGGCTATAACCGTGCCATCCGCGCGCCCAACATCTCCGAACTGTTCGGCGCGCAGACCCCGGGCAACGTGACGACGCAGGACCCGTGTTCGGGCACCAGCCCCGCCGCCACGTTCCAGCAGTGCCAGCGCACCGGCGTCACCGCCGCGCAGTACGGCAACATCATCGAATGCCCCAGCGAACAGTGCACCGGCTTCTATGGCGGCAACCAGGCGCTGCGCCCCGAAGAGGCCGACACCTATACCGCCGGCATCGTGTTCACGCCGCGCTTCGCCCGCCGCCTGATGCTGTCGGTCGATTACTTCAACATCAAGGTGAAGGACTATATCGGCGTCATCCCGGTCACGCTGACCATCAGCCAGTGCTTCGCGACCGGCGATCCGTTCTTCTGTTCGCTGTTCAACCGCAATCCGCGCAACGGCGTGCTGTTCGGCGGCGACGCGACGACCGGCGGCTATGTCACCTCGACCACGCAGAATACCGGGTCGCTCGGCACCAGCGGCCTCGATCTGGGGGTGAATTACGGGTTCAAGACCGGCATCGGCAAGTTCGACGTCAACATGGTCGGCACCTGGCTGCGCGACCTGACCACCGAACCGCTGCCGGGCCTCGGCAAATATGACTGCAAGGGCCTGTTCGGCGGCACCTGCGGTCAGCCGAGCCCAGAATGGCGCCACCAGGCACGCTTCACCTGGACGTCGCTCGACGACAGGGGCGCGATCTCGCTCAACTGGCGTTACATCGGCCCGACCGACCTGTCGTCGAACACGGACGATCCGTTCCTGCAGGGGGCGCCCTATCAGGTCAATGCGCGCCTGCCGGTCGCCAATTATTTCGACCTGGCGGCGACGGCCAGCGTGCTCGACGACGTGACGCTGCGCATCGGCGTCAACAACCTGCTCGACCGCGATCCGCCGGGGATCGCGCAGGGCCTGCTGGCGTCGTTCGGCAATGGCAACACCTATCCGGGCGTCTACGATGTCGCGGGTCGGACCTTCTTCGTCGGCCTGTCGGCGGAGTTCTGAGGAAGGGGCGGCCGGTGCTCCTTACGGGCGCCGGCCGTCGGTACGGGAAAGAAGTTCGCATGATCGGTCGCGTCGCGCTTGCCCTGCTGGTGTCTCCCTGGGCGATCGCGGTCGCGACCGCGCAGGCCCCGCCCCCCGCCGCGCCGGCGGAATGGGAACGGCCGGAGGTCATCCGCATCGGCGCCGAACCGATGCACGCGACCTTCGACGGTTACGAGACGGTGGCGCTGGCGAAGCGCGGCGACCTGGCGGCCTCGCGCTATCGCCTCTCGCTCGATGGGCCGTGGCGCTTCCACCGCTCGCCCACGCCCGAGGCCCGGCCGGTCGGGTTCGAACGGCCCGACTATGACGTCAGCCGCTGGGGCACCGTCGCGGTGCCGGGCATCCTGCAGGCCCAGGGGCAGGGGACGCCGGTCTTCGTCGGCAGCGGCTATCCCTTTCCGATGGACCAGCCCCGCATCGACCACCGGTTGAACGAGGTCGGATCCTACCGGCGCGAGGTGACGGTCCCGCCGCATTTCGCCGGGCGGCGGATGCTGCTGACCGTGGGGGCGGCGGGGGCGGCCTATTATCTCTGGGTCAACGGTCGGCGCATCGGCTATTCCGAGGACTCCAAGCTGCCCGCCGAGTTCGACGTCACCGCCGCGATGCGGCCGGGGCGCAACACGGTCGCGATCGAGCTCTATCGCTATGCCGATGGCAGCTATCTGGAGGATCAGGATTTCTGGCGGGTCAACGGGATCGAGCGCAGCGTGACGCTCTATGCCGCGCCGCCCACCCACCTGCGCGACATCGACGTGCGCGCCGGGCTGACCAACGACTATCGCGACGGCACGCTCGCCCTGTCGGTCGCGCTGGGCGGCAAGGCGGCGGCCGGGCTGCGGGTGCGCGCCACTGTGCTCGACGGCCGCCGCGCGCTGCTGGTGCGCGAAGGGGTCACCGATGCCGCCCGGCAGGTCCGGTTCGACGGCACCCTCCCGGCGGTGCGCGCGTGGAGCGCGGAGACGCCCGAACTCTACACCCTGCTCGTCGAACTGCTCGACGCGCGGGGCCGCGTGATCGAGGCGACGACGCGCCGCATCGGGTTCCGCACCGTCGCCATCGCGCAGGGCGAGGTGCAGGTGAACGGCCGCCGTATCACCATCCGCGGGGTCAACCGCCACGAACACGACCCGCGCACCTTCCGCATCGTGTCCGACGCGACGCTGCGCCGCGATCTGGAACTGATGAAAGCGGCCAATATCAACGCCTTGCGCCTGTCGCACTATCCCAACGACCCGCGCATCTACGACCTTGCCGATCAGGTCGGGCTGTACCTGATGGACGAGGCGAATATCGAGAGTCACGGCTATCTGAGCAAGGCGCAGCAGAGCGGCGATTTCGAAGGCACGCTGCTCGGCTACAAGCCCGAATGGAAGGCGGCGCATCTCGACCGCGTCGAACGGATGGTCGAACGCGACAAGAACCACCCGTCCATCATCTTCTGGTCGCTCGGCAACGAAACCGGCATCGGCACCAGCTTCGAGGCGGCGGCGCACTGGGTAAAGGCGCGCGACGCCACCCGGCTCGTCAGCTTTCTGGGGCACAGCATGAGCGGGTGGCGCCACCCGACCAATCCTTACGTCGACATCTTCGCGCCGATGTACGACGATATCGAGAAGCTGGTCGATTATGCCGAGCGGGGCGAATACCCGCAGCCGCTGATCCTGTGCGAATATGCCCATGCGATGGGCAACAGCCTCGGCAATTTCCAGGACTATTGGGACGTCATCCGCCGCTATCCCAAATTGCAGGGCGGGTTCGTGTGGGACTGGGTCGACCAGACGATCCTGCGCAAGGACGCGGCGGGCCGCGACTATTGGGCGCAGGGGCGCGACTTCGTGGCGGATGGCGACGACAGCCCGGTCGGCGACGGGGTGATCGGCGCCGACCGCACGCCCGACCCCGAATATCACGAACTGGCCAAGGTCTATGCCCCGATCGCGTTCGAACGCGTCGGCGCGGGCTATGGCGTGGTCAACCGCCACGACCATATCGACCTGTCGCGCTTCACGCTCGACTATAGCGTGCTGGAGGACGGGCGGGAGGTCGCGCGCGGCGCGCTCCGGATGCCGGCGGTGGCGGCCGGCGCGCGCGCGCCGCTGGCGCTCCCCCTGCCGCCCGCGCGCGATGCTGCGGCGGAGCGGATGCTGGTGCTGCGCGCCCGCACGACCGGGGGCGCGATCCCGCTGGTCGCCGCCGGCCATGTCGTCGGCTATGACCAGTTCGCGCTGTCGCCGCCGCGCCCGCTGCCCGCCCTCGCCGCGACCGCGACGCCGGTCGATGGCGGCGACGCGCTGCGGCTGACCGCCGGGGACGGCGTGCTGGAGGTCGACAAGGCGACCGGCCTTATCCGCCGCTATGCGCGCGGCGGCGCCACGTTGTTGAGCGGCGGCGCCCCCGATTTCTGGCGCGCGCCGACCGACAACGACATCGGCACCGGCATGACCAAGAGCCACAAGATGTGGCAGGTGTTCAGCCAGCAGCGCCGCGTCGACGCCATCGGCATCGACGGGAATGCGATCGTCGTGACGCACGACATGGGCGTCGGATCGGTCAAGGTCACCACCCGCTGGACGATGGACGCGGGCGGCACGGCGCGCGCGACGCTGCGCTTCGTTCCCTTACGCGACGACCTGCCCGATCCGCCGCGCATCGGCCTGCAGTTCGCGATGCCTGCGACGCTCGACCGCATCCGCTGGTATGGCCGGGGACCGTGGGAAAATTATGCCGACCGCAAGACGGCGGCGCTGGTCGCCACCTATGCCGGCCTGCTCGCCGACCAGTATCACGCCTATCCCCGGCCGCAGGAATCGGGGACCAGACAGGATGTGCGCTGGATCGAGCTGACCGGGGCGACGGGCACCGGGCTGCGCGTGGCGGGCAACCGGCCGCTGGCGGTCAACGCGCTGCCCTTTCCCTATGCCGACCTGATGGAAAAGTCGCCGGGGCAGGCGCATAGCAGCGATATCCGCCCGCATGGCGACGGCACGCTGCTGGTCGATGTGCTGCAAGGCGGGGTCGGCGGCGATACCGGGTGGAGCAGCGACGGGCGGCCGCATCTGCGCTATCGCGTGCCGCTGCAACCGGTCGAATGGACCATCACCCTGGGGGCGGCGCGATGATGCGATCGATATGGGCATCGCTGGCCGGGGCGGCGCTGGCGACGGTCGCGGTGCCGGCGGGGGCGCAGGACGATCCGCGCATCGCCCGCTCGATCGCGCTTCGCGACCAATGGCAATGGCTGACCCGCGACATCGCCTTTCCTGCGACATGGGACGGCGACGGGCGGCACTTCCATTATCGCAAGACGGTGGCGGGCGGCTTCGCCTTTGTCGATGTCGATGCGACAACGCTGGCGAAGCGGCCCGCCTTCGACGCGGCGGCCATCGCGCGCGCGCTGGCGGCGGCGCGGCGGCAGGCGGTCGATCCGCTGCGCCTGCCGTTCGACGGATTCGCGTTCGAGGACGGGCGCGGCGCGATCCGCTTCGCCATCGACTATGCGCCGTGGCGCTGCACGCTGACCGATCCGGTCTGTGCCCCGCTCGACGAACCGCACCGCCGCCCGCGCGGGTTCGACGTGGTGCGCGACCTGACCGTGCCCGCGCTCAACCCGCCGCGCCCGGCACCCGGCGGCGGGCGCGAGGCGCTGGTGATCGACGACAATCTGGTCGTGCGCGGCATCGGTGGCGGTGCGGAGGCGTGGCGTAGCCACGACGGCAGCCCCGGCGATTTCTACGATCCCGAAACCATCGCCTGGTCGCCCGACGGCAAATGGATCGCGCTCTACCGCGTCCGGCCGGGCTATCGCCGGATCGTGACCCGCGTCGTGTCGTCGCCCAAGGACCGGGTACAGCCGGAACTCGTGCAGCAACTCTATCCCAAGCCCGGCGATGCGATCGACCAGGAACGCCCGGTGGTGTTCGACGCGGCGACCGGGCGACAGGTTACGGTCGACACCGCGCTGTTCCCCGATCCGTGGCAGCTCGGGCCGATCGCATGGCGCCGCGACGGCCGCAGCTTCGCGTTCGACTATATGCGGCGCGGGTTTCAGCATGCCGCGGTGGTGGCGGTCGACGCCGCGACCGGCGCGACCCATGCGGCGGTGCGCGAGGATGCGGTTACCTTTATCCATAACGAACGCCGCTTCGCGCATGACGTGGGCGGGGCGGGGGCCGAGCTCATCTGGGCATCGGAGCGCGATGGCTGGCGGCACCTCTACCTGATCGATGCGAAGACCGGCCGGGTGAAGCGGCAGATCACGCGCGGGAACTGGGTGGTGCGCGACATCGCCCGCATCGACGACGACCGCCGCCGCATCTGGTTTTCAGCGAGCGGCACGGTGCCGGGCGAGGATCCCTATCACAAACACTGGTTCCGGGTGGATTTCGACGGGCGCAACCTGACCCGCCTGACCGAAGGCGATGCCACGCACGAGGCGCGCTTTTCCCCCGACGGCACCCGGTTCGTCACCGTCCATTCGCGCACCGACGTGCCCGAGGTCGCCGAGCTGCGCGATGCCGATCACGGCCGGCTGATCGCGACGCTGGAACGCGGCGACGTGCGCGCGCTGACCGCCGCCGGCTACCGCCCGCCCGAACGCTTCGTGGCGAAGGGGCGCGACGGCACGACCGACATTCACGGGCTGGTCGTGCGGCCGCGCGACTATGATCCGGCGAAGCGCTATGCGGTGATCGAAAACATCTATGCCGGTCCGCACGACAGCTTCGTGCCCAAGGGCTATT
>NZ_CP117027.1 GCF_028551275.1 Sphingomonas hankookensis | reverse complement strand
GTCACCATGCGATCGTCGTCGCCGAGCAACAGGCCTTTCGCCTCCAGTAGCGCCAGTCGCGCTTCGACATCGGCGACCGTCACCGGTCCGCCGCGCGACAGGCTCTCGCAGATCAGCTCGAGCCGGTCGAACGCCGCCTCCCGCTCGCCTAGATCCCGCACCGCCGATGCGACCGCCTGCGCCGCGGCATAGGCGCGCGGCTCCAGTCGTCCCAGTCGCTCAGGCACCAGCGGGTCGCCGTCGCGCGGGGTCAACCCCATGCGGCCGGCGATAGCAAGACCGCGCTCGCCTATCCCGCGCACGCCCCGCACTGCGCGCGTCCACACGTCATGCCCCCGCCCCGCCTCCGCCAGCGCACCCTTCACCAACGCTGCCGGATCCAGCCCCTTCTCCGCGGCCAACCGCCGCCACCCTTCCGCGCGCTGCTCCGACGCGAGGTCGGGAGTCTTGGGATCGCGGGTCGCCAGCGCCGCATATTCGCGCGTCTGCGGGGTGTTCTCCAATCCGCGCGCCTTGATGTACGCATCGATCTCGGCCGACCGGCCGGAGAATGCTTCCACCACATCGCGCGACACGCCGGCGATCTCGAAGGCGCCGTTGCGGCCGTCGTGCCGGGGGATGGTGGCGAAGCCGAGCGTCTCGACACGGCTACGGAGCGCAGACAGAAACACCGCATCCATGACATGCTGGCGCTCGTATAGCTGGTCCGCGTGCAGCGCCCGCCACTTGCCGTCGGCGGTGCGGGTCGCGTTGGCGATGACGTTGTGGACGTGTAGCTGCGGCTCGCCGCTGCGGTTCACGTCGTGAAGGAAGGTCGCGGCGACGAACCGACCGGTCGTCTCGGGCGCCTGTCCCCTGCCGTTCCAGACCCGCCCTTCCGCGATGTTGCGCTCCGTCCAGGCAAGGGTCGCGGCAGCCGCCTCCCGCACCGCCGTCACCAACCGAGCGTCACCGCCTACCAGCGCCAGGATCGACACCGATTTGGGCACGGACATGGTAACGTCCCAGCCCGCCCGGTGCTCACCCCGTTTGGCGTCCAGCACGGTGCCGTTGGGTAGTTCGCCGGCAAGCACCTGTTCAAACCGCTTGGCATCAACCGGCCCGGACAGGCCCAGCTCGGCCGCCCCCTCGCCTGCCCAGGCACTGGCGCCTTCTGCCTGATCGGCGGTGTAATAATTGTCCCGGGCGTAATAGGCGGCTGCGTCGGAGGCCGAACCGACGGCAGCGACCGAGATCATTGTCGGCCCTGCGACGTGCCGGGCCTCGCCCGCACCACAACCTTGCCTGCCTTGCCCTCGAACTGCGTCCGGCAGCTGTCGGTCGCGAGCCGGTAATTCACCAGCGCGCAGACCGCCTGATCCCCGCCGCCCAGCAGGAAATTGGCCGAGCGGACCGCGAACCACGACGGCGGCAGCGCCATCGCCGCGAAGAAATAGCTGCCGACGCAGAGCAACCAGACGACCGACAGCGCCGCACCGACCTTGCGACCCGACCAGTCCCTATCCCAGACGGTGTAGCTGACCTTCGTCCGCGGCTGCTGCTCGAGGCTCCTGATGGCGGCGGTGTTCTCCCGCAACGCCTCGGTGTGGTCGCGCTGCCGTTCGTCGATGGCATCCAGACGGGGCTGCCTGTCGATCCGTTCGGCAAGCAGCCGCATCTCCGCCCTGATCGGATTGAAGCTGGCGGTGATGCGCTCCGGCATGCCCTTGATGAACTCGGTCCGGGCCCGCGTCAGCGCCAGCTGATCCTCGCGCTCCAGCCTGTGCATGTCGCTCTCATGCGCTGCCCAAGCCTGCGCGATGCGGTCGATCTCCATGACCGCCTTGTCCAGCCTGGCGCCGAAGGCGACGACGTCACCGGGGCCCAGTTGCTCGGGCCGGTCGAAGACGGCCCGCCCCTCCCGCCACGCATCGAGACATTCCCGAACGAACGATTTGGCCAGGGTCGCGCGCTCGACGCCGCGCTCGGCCGCGCAACGGGTGAGGTCCGCATCGTCGCCGTCCCCGAGCCGTACATTGACCTGACCGCTCATGAATTCCCTGCCCCTGTCCGGCGGAATGCTGGTCGCCGGCACCGCTCCCATGTCATGATAGCATAGTGGCACGATTGCGCCATAATGAGCAGGATAAAGCAATAGGCCATGACGACGTGAGCGGCGCATCCACCATCGGCGAGCGGATCAAGGCGGTACGGCTCAGGACCGGGTTGGGACAGGAAGCGTTCGCGAAGGCGCTGGGCTATTCGAAGCGCGCACTGGTCAGCTGGGAACTGGGCGGGGCCGAGCCGCCGGTCGCCCTGATGGCGAAGCTCCGGCGCGATTACGATGTCGATCCCGAATGGGTGATCCTGGGCGAGGACACCGTGCCCCGGAGCTACTACGGGCCGGTCGACTGGGACCGTCTCGACCGCCTGCGCGCGGACGTGGACGCCGTCTGCAAGGACGTCGGGCTGGAACTGCCTGACGAACGCAGCCAAGCGCTCGCGCGCGTGATATACGACGGAGGCGCGGACGCGGGCGCCGCCAACCGCAAGCAGCTGCGCGGTACGCTGCTCGCCTTGTCGCTGGGGGATTGAGGATGAGCGGATCTTCGAAGGAACAACTGGCCGCCTGGATGGCAGATACCCGGCGCGTTGGGTTCAAGCGACGCAACTGGCCGGTCGTGCGCCGACTGGCGGCGCTGTGCACAGGCCTGCTGCTGGCAGGTCTGGCGATCCGTCTGCTGGGCTATGCCCCTGCCCTTGCGGCTGCCTGCTGGATCGCCGCAGCTGTCACCGGCGCGGTCATGCTGATCTGGTTCTTCGACCCGCGCCGCTTCCGCGCACGGCCGTCCGGCACGTCCTGACCGCACGGAAGCAGGCGCGAGCGTCCGGGTTCGACATCGGCCGCTGCTGGGGCACTGATCGTGTCCCATGACGCCCGACGAGAGATGAGCCCTTACTCCCAGAGGAAGTAGTGCACGGGTCGCTTGCTTGCGACCCTCATGTCGCTGCGCCGCCCGGCGGATCACGGCCTTCGTAGCGCTGTAGCGCCCTTGTAGCACGTCACGAGGCAGCTTTTGCGGAACCCGCAGCACAGCCGATATCCTGCTACAGCAATGATAGACCACGGCTTTACGCTCGAAACACGGCCGCTATCCATAGCGTGGTGTGTGCTCCTTCCCTGCATGATCCGGATGCTGCCGTATCGATGCCGTGGTGCTCCGGCATTCATTCCGGCTTCTGGCGGGGCACCCGGGCCGGCGTGTCAGCCGGCCAGCAAGCGAACTGTCATTCTACCCGGACCGTCTTCTCGACGGTGCAGCAGCCGGTTTAGGGTGAGCCGCAGGACATATCGCCTGTCACTGGCGCTGCCGCTGCCAGTATCTTCCTAGCGGCGCGACGCTCGCGTGCCCGGGCGCGTCGATCTTCGCCGATCCGGGGATCGTTGCCTTCCGGCTCCGGACCCGGGGCAGTATCCGGTTCCTCCATCACCCGGATCCCCTCGGCACGTCGGGCCGCGTCCTTGCGCCGGGCGTATTCCTGCTGGACCGCGCTGGTCATGTCGGATCTCAGAAGGACATAATCGGGTTCGTACCGATGCTGGCGCATCAACTCGGCGAGCGCATGAACGGCAAGGTCGTTACCGACTACAGCATGAACTGCGCGCAGCCAGCGCGGCGAGGCGTAACGGTGCCGCAGCGTCCAGATCCCTCGCGCCATCTCGGTTGCGAACAGGGCCACCCAGATGACGAGCATGCCTCGTCCCATGACGACCGGTCTGGCGCCGATCGCCTTGGCGATACCGATCGTCACGATCAGCATCGGCAGGAAGACCATGACGCTGATCGCATAAGGGACGACGTTCAGCTGGCTCACCTCCCATCGTGCGATCAGCCGGTCGGCCACCGGGACGCGCTCAGTCACGCCAGGGATCATGGCTGCTCGCCGACCAGCTGTCGTGATGCTGGAAATGGTCATGAGCACTGCTGTCCCAGCGATCGTGGCGTTGCCAATCGGATTCGTAATCGTGCGAACTGATAGAACCATAGGGATTGCCGGCGACGTCGGGGGTCCCCGCTCCAGCGATCGTCGGCAATCCGGTTGTCGGATTGATATCCGTTCCGTCGCTGCCAATTCCCGAGTGGCCCGGGAGCGTCCAGTCGTCGAACCAGGTGGCGATGCGCTCGAACAGTCTCATGTCAGCACTCCCGATCGGAAGCCTGGACGATATACGCTTTCCGTATATCGCTCAAGCCGGTCTAGATGCTTCGGGGTGCCCGCCTCCCCTGTCCCATCCGATCTGCACGCCCGCATCGTCGCTGCGCTGACCGTGGCACGGCGGGATGCCAGGCTTCGTCAGGTCGACCTCGCGAAGCGGCTCGGATGGCAGCAGGCCTATGTATCTCGCTACGAAACCGGCGAGCGCCAGTTGAGCGTGGATGAATATGTCGCGGTCGCTGTGGCGATAGGGGTCGACCCGGTGGCTTTGCTCGGCGAGCTTCTGTCTCAAAACTGCTCGTAATCACGGTTTAGGACCACCCATTGCGGCGATGTCCAGGCGCATCTGCCAACGATGACGCCCACCCGATCAACGTCGCGAACATCTGCTTCGATGCCGAACGCGAGTTCGATGGCCTCTACGGTCCGGCGTGATCGCACACACCGGCGAAACCAACGATCGGTTCGGGGTATCTCCCCACCCTGCCCTTTCAACGGGCGTCACGCTGACAGGTACACACCGCCGGATCGGCTTGGCTTCTCTCGGAAGCCTGCGGCCGTCAGGCCGCTTCTGTGACGGCGATAGCCGGCACGCAACGAAGGGTCATTGCCCTAGGCTGCGTCTGCACTTGCAGGATTCCCATTTGAGGTAAGTTGTGATTCAAGGCTGGCGAAGGAGCCGGGTCTTGAGCAGACGCACGCTGACGGACGAGCAATGGGAGCGGATCGCTGGTTATCTCCCGGGCCGCGAGGGGACACGGGGCCGCAGCGGCGTGGACAATCGGCTGTTTGTGGACGCGATCTTGTGGATGGCTGGCAATGCGGCGCGCTGGCGTGACCTGCCAGAGGTATTCGGCAAGTGGACAGGGGTGCATGCCCGGTTCCGACGCTGGTCGCATGCCGGTGTATGGGAACGACTTTTCCATAGCCTGGCCGATACGCCGGACTTCGAGTACGTCCTGATCGACAGCACCATATCAAAAGTCCATGCCGATGCGGCAGGCGCAAAAGGGGGGCTGAAGCTGCCGCGATCGGGCGATCCCGCGGCGGCCTGACGACCAAGCTGCATGCCGCCGTCGATGCCATCGGCCTGCCGATCCGCATCCATCCGACGCCCGGGCAATGGGGTGATCGCCCCCAGGCCGAGACGCTGCTGGCAGGCCTCGAAGGCGTCGGCCACGTCATCGCCGATGCCGCTTATGACGCCGATCCCCTGCGCACCTTCATCGCCGACGACCTTGGCGCAACCGCGCAGATCAAGGCCAATCCGAGCCGAACCGCCAAACCTCCCATCGATTGGCGCCTCTACAAGGAACGCCATCAGGTCGAGTGCTTCTTCAACAAGCTCAAGCGCTTCCGCCGCATCGCCCTGCGCTGCGAGAAAACCATCACTGCCTTCATGGGCTTCGTCCATCTCGCGTGCGCCATGATCTGGCTCCGTTAAATGCAGACACCCCCTAGCGCTGCGGCATGACGCCCTGCGCAGCCAGCGCGTCGAGCAGCGCCGTGATCGCGCGGCGAGCCTCCGGGTCGACCACGCCGCCACCCACGGGTGCCTTGATTGGCGGCAGCCGCAGGCCAACCTTCTCCCACTGGCCGTCCGGCACCGCAGCGGACCGGTGAAACACCATCGTCATAGGGGCGGTGCCCCATGCCCGCCGCTGCAATCCGTTTGGGTCGGCCTCGGAACCGAAGGAGAGCATGGTTGGCACTGACGGTGCGGTACTGGGCATGGAGTGGGCAGGGGACATCGTCACCGGAAGTGTCGCCACAGGGGCGTACTGCCGCGCATCGCCTGCCGGAAAGCGAATGCTGTGGGAACCTCGCAACGCAGCCGGACCAGAACCGGCAAGGAAGGATCCGGCGACGTAGCGGACACCGGTGCCTATCGCGGTCCGGTTGAGGATTATGTCCTCGCCGATGTTGGACATCGCCAGCGGATCGTCGGCGTTGAGCGTGTAGATATTCGTCTCGCGATTGTCTTGTGGCGCCACGAACTGGTTCCCTAGGGCAATTACCCGGACCTCCACGGCGGCGCGATCAGTTATGCTGATCCATTGCCTCGCGCCTTCGGAAAGGTACACGCGGTTGCCGATCGCGTTCACACTCGAGCGTCGTCCCAGAAGGACGTTTGTCCCTCCGCTGCCTTCGAAATAGCTGGAGAACAGGTCGATACTGGAATCCTCCACGACGATACCGTTGGCGGTGAAGCTCTCGAAGGAGCTTTGTGACAGGCTGACCTGACTGCCGCCGCGAACGATCATGGCGACCGAGCCGGGGACGTTGGCTGCCAAGATTTTCAGCTGGGATACGACTAAGTTGTATATGCCCGATCCGTCGCGAGGCGGCGTGACCGAGATCCCGATGATGCAGTCCAGTACGCAGGCGTCGTTGATGCGGTGGTAGAACCCGTTCTCGAAGTCAATGCCGGTATGCCATGACTGGACGATCGCGCCATTGCAGAGGCGTACGGCCGAGTTTTGCCCTTGCGTTCTGATGCAGGTGCCGGAGGAAAGCCGCGCCGGGCCGATCAGCGCGCAGCCGCTGATGGTGAGTTGGCTGTCAGCGACGACGATTGCGGTGGGGGCGTCATCTTCGAAGTAGAGTCCCGCCCCGTGATTGGCCAACGCAGTGATATTGCCCGTGCCGGGCTGCACACCGCGAAGGGTGAGCGGCGCTGTGATACGAAGCGGCTCCCGTTCCGTCAGGCCAATGCGGAACCCGCCGTCGATCAGGAGTTCGCCATGCCGCTGGACCGCGACCTCGATCGCCCGGCGCAGGGCGAGGTAGCTGTCCTTACTACCGGTGGGATCGGCACCTGTGAAGCCCGACAGTTCGACGTGCTTGGACGCGATCGCGGCCCAAGGGCGAGTGCGAGCTCCCCGTTCGGGGTAGCGGAACCAACCCGGCGGGTTCGGCTCTGGTGCATTCTCCTGCTGATCGGGGACTGAAACGATGTCTCGCCTCATGGCGCTCGCAAGCGATGCGCCGACGAGGCCGAGAAAGCTCTGAAGAAACGGGCGTCGAGTCCACATCGTCCCTCCATGATCTAACTGGACGATCTTGGCTATCGCTGACTTGATGGCGTGGACGCGGCCCCTGCCGGCCAACGCGGCCAGCACGTCTTCGTGGCGGAGCTGGCGTGACACGACCAGTGCTAGGCACTCGCGACTGGCCCCGTCGATGATGGTCAGGATGCGGAACTTGCGCCCGTCGTGAGTACGCTCTTCGACGAAGTCATAGGCCCAGACATGCCCCGGATACTCTGGTCAAAGCCGGACGCAGGAGCCGTCATTCAGCCACAGCCGGCTGCGTTTCGGTTGGCGCTGCGGCACTTTCAGCCCTTCGCACCGCCAGATCCGCTGTAAGCGTCCGGTCTTCTCCGCCTTGCTGACGAGGTGATGCGCAAGCCACAGGTGCGGCACTGTGGCAGACACCGGTGCGGCATCATGGCGACGCGAATTATCGAGATGGTTGGGGCAGAGCCGCGGCGACGGTTCAGCGACGATGACAAGGCGCGGATCGTGTCGGAGGCGATGATGCCGGGAGCGAGCGTGCTGGACGTGGCGCGGCGTCACCGGGTGTGTACGTCGCTGGTGTACCGCTGGCGACGCACGCTGCTGCGCGACGGGGTCGCAAGCGAAGTGTTGCCCTTGCCGGGCGCGGCGTTCGTGCCCGTCGAGGTGGCGGGCGCGCCCATGGTGCCGCAGCCGGAGCCGCTCGGACCGGGTATGGTGGAAGTGGTCGGTCCGACCGGGCAGCGCATCCGCCTGGCACCTCCCATCGACGCGCGGGTGCTGAAGGCCGTGCTGGCCGGGTTCGCTTGATCGGGCCGCCGAGCGGCGTCCGGGTGTATCTGGCGGCCGGGGTCACGGATATGCGCAAGGGGTTCGACGGGCTGGCCGCGCTGGTACAGCAGCGGCTGCGCCAGGATCCGTTTGGCGGTGCGGTGTACGCCTTCCGGGCAGGCGCGGTGATCTGGTCAAGCTGTTGTGGTGGGCGGAGCAGCCAAGGCTCCGGCGATGCGCAGCATCGCTGGAAGGCTGCGCAGGGTGGCCAGGGTCTCGTGCTCCATGCCAAGCGCCGGGAGTGTCAGGAATTTCGTGTGCGGGCGGGCATAAAGGGGAAGAAGGAGACCCGATATGTCCCGACGCAAAGAGCCTGCGATACCGAACGAGTTACTGGATCAGTTGCTGGCCGGCGGTGACACCGGCACCGCCCTGGCGCAGGGTGGTCTTCTGGATGCGCTGAAGAAGGCGCTGACCGAGCGCGCGTTGAATGCGGAGATGGATTATCATCTGGCCGGGGAAGATGCCGCGGGCAACAGCCGCAACGGTTACGGTCGGAAGACGATCACGACCGATACCGGCAAGCTGGCGATCGACGTACCGCGCGACCGGCAAGCCAGCTTCGACCCGCAGTTGATCGCCAAATACCAGCGGCGTTTTCCCGGCTTCGATGAGAAGATCGTGTCGATGTATGCGCGCGGTATGAGCACGCGGGAGATCACGGGTCACCTGCACGATCTGTACGGCATCGACCCCGGCCTTCGCCGGGGCAGGCTGTATCGCCGGACCTGATCTCGACGGTGACCGACGCCGTGCTCGACGAGGTGGCGATCTGGCAGCAGCGGCCGCTGGATCCGGTCTACCCGCTCCGTCGTCGGGTCAATGATCCCCCGGATCATCACCTGATCCTCCTCCGTCTTCGACGCCTTGCGGGTGAAGATCCGCGATGAGGGCATGGTCCGCAACAAGGCCATCCACATCGCGCTGGGCGTCCGCGCCGATGGCGCCAAGGAGGTGCTGGGCCTGTGGCTCGAGCAGAACGAGGGCGCCAAATTCTGGCTGCGGGTGATGAACGAGCTGAGGAACCGTGGCACCGAGGATATCCTGCTCGCCGTCGTCGATGGCCTGAAGGGGTTTCCTGAAGCGATCACCGCCGTGTTTCCCGACGCCGTGGTTCAAACCTGCATCGTCCACCTGCTGCGCAATTCCATGGACTTCGTCTCCTGGAAGGACCGCAAGGGCTTGGCGACCGCGCTGAAGGAGGTCTACCGCGCCCCCAGCGCCGAGGCGGCCGAGCAGGCCCTGAGCGCATTCGAGGCCGGACCATGGGGCACCCGCTACCCCGCCATCGGCCAGAGCTGGCGGCGCGCCTGGGCCGAGGTGATCCCATTCTTCGCCTTCCCCGACGAGGTCCGGCGGATCATCTACACCACCAATTCCATCGAGGCGCTGAACTCGAAACTGCGTCGGGCCGTACGTGCCCGGGGGCATTTCCCCAGCGACGAGGCGGCCACCAAGCTGCTCTACCTGATCTTGAACCGCTCGGAGAAAGAGTGGAGAATGCCGCCACGTGAGTGGACCATGGCCAAGGCCCAGTTCGCCGTCATCTTCGGCGAACGCTTCATCCGAGCCATGACGGCGTAATGTTCATCCGCCCGCCCGCACACGAAATTCCTGACAGTCCCTTCGAAGCCGTCGAATATGCCACGCTCGAATGGGTCGACTGGTTCAACCATCGTCGCCTGCTGGAGCCCATCGGCAACATCCCGCCTGCCGAAGCCGAAGAGCAATATTATGCTGCCGCGGAGAACCTCGATATGGCAGCGTAACTCACAACCCACGGCCTCCGGCAAACACGGGGCGGTTCAGTATGGCGGGCTGGGCGTCGGCGAGCTGCGGCGGGTCAAGCAACTCGAGGACGAGAACCGCAAGCTGAAGCAGCTCATCGCGGACCTGAGCTGTACAAGCATATCACCCCTTCAGAAAGAAGCGAGACGCGGTATTAGGCGTCAGTGATAGAGCCGAGCAGCAAGCTTGCGATAGTCGAGCAGAGCGTATGCCACTTCGTAGGACGCAGCTCGCATGTCATCCACATGACTAGGGTCAGCAACGATTTCGGTCATCCTCTGCGCCATGTCGACTTCGGTCTCGATGAAATAGCCGTTACCGTGAAGAAACGCCTGATGGCTGGTATACGGTCGCACGAGAATCGCGAGTCCACAACAGATCGCATGCTGCAGCGACGAGGACTGCCCCCCGGGCTGAACATAAACGTCGGCAGCGCACATCACCGAAGTCAATCCTTCGTTGTTCATCCAGCCCAGGAACATCACGCGCCCGTCAGCAGCCATTGCTCGCTCGAGCTCATGCTTGATCGTCTCGTCCAAGCGGCCAACGATCAGCAACCTCGCTCGCTGGCTTTCGACCGACCGGAACGCCGCCAGGATCTCCAGCGTGCGTTTCTGACGATCCATTTTCCCACTGTGAAGGAAAACAACATGGTCTGCCGCTATTCCCAACGCATCACGCTGCTCAGCCCGAATACGCTGCCGCTCCAGAGCGGGAACAATGTTGCCGCCGAGGGGATAATATTCGAGCGCCCACTCGGGAAGGTCAAGAACATTCAGGAGAAAATCTTTTGTCTCCAATGAGATATACAGAATTTTCTCAACATAAGGCAGGACCCGGTGAGCTAGGCGCCGTGTCAACATACGATACTGAACGGTGTAGGATAACCAATTAGTTCCCGAATTATGCACATCTTCGTGCGAATCCAGATAAATTCGGACTTGCGGATGACGGATCTTGTAAGTCCTGAGGGTCAGCAACGACCAACCAATCACGCCATGGTATAAAATCACATCAGGCGCAAAATCTTCGAGCAAGGGCAACAGGCGATGGGTTCGCTTGATTTTGTTGGTTAGCCATCGAGGCCCGGTGCGATCGAAGGGCAGGCGTACCAAACGCGCACCGTTGTCCAGCACGCGATCTTCCGGTTCAGTCGGCGTCAGACGTCCAGACTGGAATGCCATACAGTCGGATATGATCAGAACCTCGTGCCCGTCGCGCCGGTTGGCCGCGACCAGCATGTTGTCCTGGTAACTCATGCCCTCTGTGTAGGCCCCGGCCAGACATATGTGTGCGATCCTCACGCGCGGCGCTCAAACGGAAGCTCAAGGCGGCAGCGGTCCAAACGATCGTCGAACAGGATCGACAGGCAGGTCAAAGCTGCACAGCGGACTGCTCGCTTCAAGGACAGCGGAATAGGAAGTTTGTACATAATCAACCTGTCGACGCGGACAACGCGCGCGACTATATCCGAGTGCTTCCCGGGAAAACAGCTTCCAGAAGCGCTTTCGCGGAAAAGCATGAAAATCCCGGCCGCGCGCCACGCCACGGAGTTTGGACTTGTCGGTAGTTGTGATCGATCCCGCTACCGGCGGCGTGGCGGGACTGTACCTCGACGCCTATGCCAAGGCGGCCTCCACTCGGGAAGTGACGATGGTCGGTGCCTATGCCTCGCTGTCCAATGCGCCGATGGAGCGATATTTTTACAAGCGGACGGATCTCGCCAGCGGCGGACGGCAGCGTTTCGGCAAGTTGCGGATGCCCTTGCGTTATATGGAGTTGATCCAAGGTTTAATTCGATCGCTGCTTCTCATCATCCGAACCCGACCCAAAGCGGTGTTCTACGCCCTAAGCAGCAACCTTATGCCGGAACTACTGTTCGTGCTGACACTGCGTCTGTTTCGGATACCAATCCATGTGATCTGTCACGACGTCGTGCCGTTCGTCGGCGCGCGTGAGAACCGGGCGCTCAAGGACGCGCAACGTAGGCAATTCTACCGATTTGCGAACCGCCTAATCTGCCACAATCGACGCTCGCTAGTGGAGTTACGGGACCGATACGGCATAGCGGCCGACAAGCTGGACTATTTGCCCTTCCCGCTTATGGACATCCGTCCCCTCGCGCAGCAGCGTACAACGCAGACAGAACGCAGCCGATTATCGGTCACGAGGGTTCGATTTCTGTTCATCGGCCACATGCGTCCCGAGAAGGGTGTTAACCTTCTGATCCACGCTTGGCGAAAGGCCGCGTCACGGTTGCAGGGCAGCGAACTGGTCATTGCAGGACAAGTACCAGCAGGCGAGAGAATTGTTTCCAATGACGGGATTCCCCGTTTAACCATCCTCGACGATTATATCGACGAGCAACGCTATGTTCACCTTATCGATGAGGCCGATGTCGTTGTATTGCCTTATCTTGCGGGAACCAACAGCGGCGTGTTGTCGAACGTAGTTTCACTCGGCAAACTCGTTATTGTCTCTGATATTGCCATGTTCCCGGAGTCTGGCCTGATCGACGACACGTCTACCTTCGCGGCCGGGGAAGTCGACGCCCTCGTCGATCGCTTGGTCGAATACGGTTCCATGTCCGCTGCACAGCGGAGAAGCAAGGCGGAGGCTGTTGAGCGTATCCGTGATCACCGCATGGAACTGTTCTCATTCGCATTTGATGCCATCCTGCATCGCATCACGCCTGCCGGATAGCTATCTTCCACCAATGGCAACCGAGTACCGCCCACCGGTAGAAAGCAAGGGCAATAAGTCGGGCCGTCCGGCCCGGCTTAAATATCTAGTCTACGGACCGCATGCAGCGGCGGGTCCATCGACGGATCAGTGCGCACGGCAGCCATCGCGGTCAGGGTAGCGAACCATATCCACCAATAGATGTAGCCGATCGCCTGACTTGAGATAATACCGATCACGGGGAGCGACGCCGCCCCACTGACGAGCACCAGCCTATACTGCACCGGAAGGCTCCGACGCTTCCATCCCACCAAGGCAAGGTGCACAAAGAACGCTACGAAGCCGATCAGCGCGATGACACCAAAATTAACACTGATTTCCAGCAGGATGTTGTGCGGGTTCGGGATGAGATAGGGATAATAGTCGATGATGTACTCATCGAAACCACCGACGCCGATACCGAACCCAAAGCTATCACGCAACGCATTGTATCCGGCGTCAACCAGTCCTGACCGTTGAATATACGATTCGTCAGCCGATCCCACCATTTCGAAGCGCAGCACGGCGAAATCGTAGATCCTGAAAACCTGCTCTTGGTATCGAATGATGATATACGGAATGAGAAGGGCAACAACGCCGGCAACGTATGTCCTGAGCTTCTTCGAGACTGCCATGTACATGATGCCGATGACTGCAATATACGCCAGCGCTGCCCGGCTCGTGTTGACAAAGATGATGCCAACGATGCTGACGCTCACCGAGATGGCGAACAGCCGCGCCGGAGTCGTTCGGGCATTGATAAAGGCCGCCAGCGTGATCGGGAAGGCAAGGCAAAGCCAAGTGCTGTAATCGTTGTAGTTGCCGAAGAAGATCGACGCAAAGGGAAACTGACCTAGGTTGCCGCCGATCTCTCGGTTATCCAGTGAGAACGCGAAATGATTGCCCGTCACGATCTCGTAGGCGGCGATAGGGACGGAGAGCGCTGCGGCGAACGCCCATGCCCATATTATCTTCTCGACACCTTGCGGGCTGAGGTCGGCGCGCGCCACGACGTAGAAGGAGAGCGCGCCGACCGTAATCGCGAGCACCAAGCCGATGCCGCCCGCCACGTCGGCGGTCCAGAACAACGACACGGCACCGAACAGGATCATGATCGTAGACATGGTCCACGCCCGGGCAATGATCCGCGCGTTGGCTCCCACGCTTGACGTGACGAGTGCAACCAACGCCGCTGCTGGCAGCAACATGCGCGCTGGCTGGAACGAGCCGCCGATGCCGCCGGCCAGCGTCGCGACGATCGTCGCACAGAAGAGATATGTCATGAGCCTGGGCATAGCCGCTCGTTCCTATCCGAGCCGCAGGCGCAGCATCGTCACCCCGGCTGCGATCCGCCGGTGAAACATCAGTCCGCAGGCCAGCACGAAGCCGATCCAGCACAAGGGGTAGAAGCTTCCGAGCCGATCTCCCTCGAACAGCGACCCGATGCAGCCCACGAAGTACAGCCCCGCGACCAGATACATCGACCGGCTCGGTAGCCGATACCACAGGACGGCCCCGAGTTCGGTACGCAGGATCAGGAAACAATAAGCGCCGACCAGAACACCGAACGATGCGCCGCGCGCGCCGTAGCCGGGCACGAGCAGCCCGCAGACGACGAGCGCCACTGCGGCGCTGATCCCGCTCGCCCCCGCAGCGAACACCATTCGCCGCGACACCCCGATCCCGATCCCGAATGCCTCGGCCAGGACATAGAGCAGGGGCAGTGCCATGCACGCAGGGACGAAGAACGCTACTTCGGCATAATCCCTCGGGAAAATCATCGGGAGGAACCATGCAACTGCCGCGACCGCACCGCCGCTGATGAACGTCAGGCACGTCACCGTCTCCAGATACGGGCGGATGATCTTCTCGTCACGTGCGAGCTCTTCGTTGCGGTAGATCATCGGTGCCCAGATCACGGAGAAGATGGACGTGAAGATGTTCACGGCGCCCGCGATGCTCAGTGCCACGGCGTATCGGCCGAGTTCGGTGCTGGTGCCGAAGAAGGCCAGCGACAGGCGGTCGGCGGACGAAAGCAGCACGTACAGCGCCGCCGCAAAGACGACCGGGAAGCCATAGCGCAGGAGGGAGCGGAAGAGTGCAGTATCGACGAAGTGGCGCGCGGCGTGGCGGACCTCGGCACGGCACGCCGCGAGGTGCAGCGCCACCGAAACCAGCGCCCCAGCGACATAGCAGGCGATCGCCGTCTTCGGTCCGCCATCCTTTGATACGAGAAGGACGGCAGCGAGGATCACCACCGTTGCCCCCCGTTGCGCGACCTGCAACGTGGAAAAAATCACAGGCGATCCGCTCATCCGCAGGGTGACCGACAGCATGCGGATAAGCAGTGCGGCGAACGCATAGATGCCGGCGAGGACGATCCCGGCGCTTCCCGCCTCAGACAATATTCTGACGCCCAGACGGGGCAGCGCGAAGGAGAAGGCGAGGGCGACCGCCGCCCCGACGACGACCGGAATAGTCACTGCAGCGGCGAACAGCGCCTGCCGGTCGCGGGCCGTGGCATATTCGCGCACATAGGCCTGATCCAGTCCGAGCGTGCAGATCATCACGAAGAACAGCGCAACGAGTTCGAGGATCGCCAGCGCCCCCAGCACGGCAGGCGCGAAGTTCCACGACATCAATACGGTCAGCACCATGCTGGACAGCGCAGCCCCCAGCGGCCCGATCGCGACGATCACCGCATCGCGACTAGCCTTACCGTCGAGCATTGGCGATCGCCTCGGCGTAGATCGTCGTCAGCGAGCGGCACACGGTTCGGGGCGAAAAGCGCGCGTCACAATGGGTGCGGATGTCCGCCGGCCTGTAACGTTCGATGTTGTCCATGATCGCCGCAACCGCATCGGCGAGCGCGATCGGATCTCCAAGGGGCACAAGCGTGCCGACGTCCGAGGTTACGATGCTGTCCGGCCCGCCCGACCGGGTTGCCACGACCGGCATGCCCAGCGCCATGCCTTCGATCAGCGTGACGCCGAAGGTCTCGAAATCGCTGGCGGATACCAGCAGGTCCCCTGTCCCCATCGCCTTGGGCATGTCTGCCAATGCCACTCGACCAGCAAACTCAACGACTTCCGTCAGGACCAAGTCGCCCACCATTCTTTCAAGGCGTGCGCGCTCGCTACCGTCCCCGATAATCGTCAGTGCGACATTTCGTCCGCGGTTCCGCAACGCAGCGACGGCATCGATGACGACGTCCATACGCTTGTGCTTTGACAGCAGCGCAACGGACACAAGCCGAAAAGGCTCTTTGTCATGAGTGACAGTAGGCGCAGAAAGAAAGCGCTCCGATACGATATTAGGAACGTATTGCCAATCGCAGTGGGTAAGATTGGTCAGCCTTGCGGAAAACATTGGCGATACGGCAATGTTACACGAACTTTGAGCCGCAAGAATCCCTATCTTCTGGCGATGTGTGGCCGAAGGCTCACTATGCAGGAAGAAAGTGGAATGTTCGGTGATGACGAAAGGCATGCCACATCGGTCAGCGATGCGGACGGCGAACGACCCCGCCGGCTCCATGCTGTGCACATGGAGGATATCGGGCATGCCGAAACGGTCGACGTAGGTCGCGAACGCCTTTTCCGCATGGCGCAGCCACAGTTTCTCGTACCGCGCGGCATCCCGCGAGAACCAGTTAAACCCGTGCGATCGGACCTCGTTGATCGACTCGTCCTGCCGGACGGAAATACCCGATTGCCGACCCCAGCGAAAATAGCGACGTGGTCCCCGTAGATCCGCAAAGACCACGCCGACCGTCAAACCGGAATCGGCCAGCGCCTGAGCTTGGTCACGAAAGAAACTTCCCTCCGCATCGCCGTCATATCGTGGATACCAACTCGGCAGGATCAGGACGTGCATTTCGCCATCTCGGCCACGATACCGGCTTGCACCGCATCATCCATGAAGGGATGCATCGGAATGCTAAGCACCTTCGACGCCGCCTGGTCGCTATTGCCGAGCGAGCCGACGATCCGGCAATTATCGACATACGCCCGCTGCCGGTGCAGCGGGATCGGATAATGCACCGCTGTCGGAACGCCATCCGCCTTGAGAGAGGCGACTACCGCTTCGCGATCCTCTACCAGCACCGTGAACTGCCCCCACACCGACGTACGGTCCTTCGCCACTCGGATCGTCCGGACGCCGGGAACGTCGGCCAGCATCGATAGATACCGATCACCGATCGTGGTCCGTGCTTCTACTTCCTCTTCGAAGGTGTCGAGCTTGGCAAGCAGGATGGCTGCCTGCAATGTATCGAGCCGACCGCCGACGCCTACCCGATCGTGCTGGTAGCGCTTGGATTGGCCGTGGACACGGATTTCGCGCATTGCCTGCGCCAGACCGGCATCGGTCGTAAAGATCGCCCCACCGTCTCCGTAACAGCCAAGCGGCTTGCTGGGGAAAAAACTGGTGCAGCCGATTGTCGACACGCCGCAGCTACGGCGGCCCTTGTAGGTCGCCCCAAAGCTCTGTGCCGCATCCTCAATCACCGTCAGCCCATGACGCAGGGCAATAGCATTGATCGCGTCCATGTCGGCGCATTGGCCGTAGAGTGATACCGGCATGATCGCCTTTGTCGCAGGCGTAATCGCCGCCTCGATCAACGTCGCATCGATGTTGCAGTCGGCGATGTCGATGTCGACGAACACCGGCGTTGCCCCGACCAATGCGATCACTTCCGCCGTGGCAGCGAAGGTGAACGGCGTCGTGATCACCTCGTCGCCTGGACCGACGCCGAGTGCCATCAGCGCGATCAGGAGCGCTTCGGTTCCCGACGCGACACTGATGCAATGTGGCACGTCGACATAGGCTGCCAAACGCTCCTCAAGTTCACCGATCTCCGGCCCCATGATGTAGCGGCCATGATCCAGCACTGCGGCGATCCGCGCATCGATTGCCGGTTTCAGTGCACGATATTGCGCCTTCAGGTCGATGAACTCGATGGTATCAGCCATGTCGAACGCAACTTTCGTTATCAATGGTATAGGTTTCGCCGCAGTCGCAACGGACCGTGCCCTGGCCCGTCAGCCGTAGGCCGCAGACGCACATCCAACCAATCCGATTGGCCGGGACGCCGACCATCAGCGCATAGGGAACGACGTCGCGATTAACGACGCTGCCGGCACCGACGAACGCATATTCACCGATCGTCACGCCGCAAACGATGGTGCAGTTGGCACCCAGCGTCGCCCCGCGCTTTACCAGCGTCGGACGATACTCGTCCTTGCGCGCAACGGCGGATCGCGGATTGTAGACGTTGGTGAATACCATGCTGGGCCCGCAGAACACGTCGTCTTCCAGCGTTACCGCATCATAGACTGAAACGTTGTTCTGAACCTTCACATTGTCGCCGATCACCACATCGTTGGCGACGAACACATTCTGTCCGAGCGAACATCCTGCTCCGATCCGGGCACCGGAACAGACATGCGCCCAGTGCCAGATGCGGGTTCCCTCACCGATCGTGGCGCCGGCGTCGACGATCGCGGTTTCGTGAATGGTCACTCGGCCCGCTCCAGCGGCAACGGCACGCGCACACCGTCCCGCGCCGCGCGGTAGATGGCGGTCAGCAGTTCGAGCGACTTCAGGCCGGAACGTCCGTCCGTTTCCGGCTCAGCCTCGCCGCGCAGCACGTCGATGACGTTGCGATAATATAGCGGATGTCCGAACCCATAGACCGAGGTCGTCTGGTAGCTGGCCTGGCCAATGGCCTCGTCGTCGGGATGCGGTTCGGCGAACTGCCACTCCTGCACCTCGTTGACCGCGACGCCGCCGATCCGTGCCGTTCCCTTTTCACCAAGGATAGTGATGCTGCCCTCGAGATTCTTGGGGTAGGTCAGCATCGTGACGCTCAGTGTTCCGAGCGCACCCGAACGCCACCGCAGGCTGGCGACGGCGGTATCCTCCGCCTCGATCTTCCGCTCGAGTGTCGCCGAATAGGCCTGGACGCTTTCGACCGGGCCGATCAGCCAGCTCAGCAGATCGATATAATGGCTCGCTTGGTTCATCAGCGCGCCACCGTCGAACTCCCAGGTGCCGCGCCATTTGGCTGCATCATAATATTCCTGCGGCCGCGTCCAGAAGACGTTGAGCGCCACCAGGTTGATACGGCCGAACCGGCCCGCCTCGATCGCACGCTTGAGCATCTGCAGCGTCGCGTTGCGGCGGTTCTGCTTGACGACGAACAGCTGCACGCCAGCTTCGTCGCATTCGCGCACCATCCGCAGGCCGTCCGACCAGCGGGTCGCCATCGGCTTTTCCGATACGACATGGCGACCGCTGCGGGCGATGGCGATCGTCTGGTTCGGGTGCAGCCCGCTGGGCGTCGTCACGATGACGGCGTCGGCAGTAGTGGCTGCCAGCATCGCATCGAGCGACAGGTGGCCGGTGGCACCGGTGTCCTGCACTGCCGCCGCCAGCGCGGCGGGATCGACGTCGCAGACATCGACCAGCTCGGCATCATCCGCATGGCTTGCCAGCGCACCGAGATGATTTTTGGAGATACGGCCGCATCCGACAAGCGCGAAGCGAACCTTCCGGCCGGTGACAGGGGTCGAAACGGGCATGGGATCAGGCCTTTACCACATTGGCTGCCGCAGGAATGCGCCCGCGGCTGTCGATGACGAGCGCAGCCTTTGCGATGACGTCATAATCGAAACGATCGTGATCGGTCGCCAGAAGGATGCAATCGAAATCGGCGACATTGTCCGCCGTCAGGGTGACGCTCGACAGGTCGAAATGATGTTCGCGCGTTTCGGGGAATACCGGCACATGGGGATCGGAATAGCTTACTTCGGCGCCCGCATCGCGCAGCTTTTCCATCAGGATCACCGACGGCGATTCCCGCATGTCATCGACGTTCTTCTTATAGGCGATGCCGAGGACCAAGACCTTGCTGCCCTTGATCGACTTGCGCCGATCGTTGAGCGCGCCGGCGAGCTTCATCATCACATAGTCGGGCATCGCCGAATTCACTTCGCCGGCCAGCTCGATGAAACGGGTATGGACGCCGTATTCGCGCGCCTTCCACGTCAGATAGAAGGGGTCGATCGGGATGCAGTGCCCGCCAAGGCCGGGACCCGGCTGATAGGCCGTGAAACCGAACGGCTTCGTCGCCGCCGCCGCGATCACTTCGTGAATGTCGATGTCGAGCTTGTCGGCAACGATCTTCATTTCGTTGACCAGACCGATATTGACCGCCCGGTGGATGTTTTCGAGGAGCTTGGTCAGCTCGGCAGCCCGCGTCGAGCTGACCGGCACCAGCTGGTCGATCACCTGCCCATACAGCGCCAGACCGACCTCGAGGCATGCCGGCGTGCGCCCGCCGACGATCTTGGGGATCGTATTGGTGGTGAAATTCGGATTGCCCGGATCCTCGCGCTCGGGCGAATAGACGAGGAAGATGTCCTGGCCCAGGACCAGGCCCTGCTTTTCGATCCGCGGACCCAGTTCCTCGTCGGTCGTACCGGGATAGGTGGTGCTCTCCAGCGAAACGACCTGACCGGGACGCAGATAGGGCAGCAGCGAAGCAAGAGTGTCGAGGACGAAGGAAAGATCCGGCTCCCGATGCTTGGTCAGCGGCGTCGGCACGCACAGGATCAGCGCGTCCGCCTCCCCGATCCGGGAGAAATCGGTCGTGGCACTGAACCCGCGTGCGTTTGCGGATGCAATCGCCGACGAAGGAATATGCTCGATCAGCGTTTCCCCTGCGTTCAGCCGTGCAACCTTGCCCGCATGGATATCGAACCCCAGCACGGGATAGCCGACTTCCGAAAAGCGCAGAGCTAACGGCAGTCCGACATAACCCAGCCCAACAATGCCGATTGTCGCCGACTTATTGGCAAACTTTGCGATCAGCTCCGTCTCAGACATAAATATCGCAGTACCTTATCGTTTTCGCGATCGTGATCGCCAGCGTCACGCGGCCCCCACGCCCCGGCCACCCCGGCTCGGCATTCCGATGGAAACAACAACCAGTGCCCGCTTATGCAAAGCCGGCACACATCTTCCCAACCCAGAAGTACGAACGTTTGGCCCCTAGCCATAGACCCGGCATCCTGTCGAGACTTAAAGCTGCCGCAGCAGCCCCGAACCCTCGCGCCATATGACCTGTCACGAAGAAATAGGCATGATGTCGCCCTGTCTTTGTGAAGCGTTGCCGCCCTGCGGATGCATCGCTACAGCCAGCACATGGCAACAGCAGCGATTACAGGTATCACAGGCTTGGCAGGCGGACACGTCGCACAAGCGCTTCGCAATGCCGGGCATGAGGTCGTCGGCATCAGCCGCAGTGTCGCAACGGATCGGGCGGGCCGGCCGGTTCGCATCGTGCCGGACCTTGCCGATGCCGATGCATTGGCAACGGCGCTGGAAGGATGCGACATCGTCTTTCATTTTGCGGATCGCGCCGACCGCAAATCCTATCAGGAACATGATGTCGGAGCAGCCGCCGCAGCCTTGACGGCGATCCGTTCCGCCGCCGCACGCAACGGCATCCGCCGTATCGTCGCGGCGAGTTCGGTATATGCGGATCGGGCAGACAGGCCCGACGATCTCTACCGCCGTTCGAAACTCGCAATGGAAGCGGTCGGCACCGCCGCCACGCCCGGAAGCCCCGCCTTGGTCCTGCGGCTCCCACCGCTTCACGGCCCCGGCGCCCGGGGCACGGTGCGACATATCGCGCGCGCAGTCGAAAAAGGCTGGCCGTTACCGTTTGCGTGGGCGACCGCACCTCGACGCTTTCTTTCGCTCGATGCGCTGGCGGACCTCTGCATTCATCTGACCACCATAGAGGATGCCGTGTTCGACCGTGCGGCAGGCCGCATCTGCGTTCCGGTGGACGTCCGACAGGGCAGCCTGGCCGCACTGTCCCGGACATTGGGCAAGGCGCGGCTGATCCCGGTTCCCGCGATCGACCGGCTGCTCGGCGGACAGGTGACTGCGGATCAACTGGAGCAGGATCGTCGCACGCTTGCCGACGCCACGGGGTGGCAGGCCCGCGGCTGAACGAATGCCATCGAGCGAATTACAGCTTGATGGCATCTCCGCTACCGCTTCCCAATCCGGTGCGGATCAATATGCGGAAATCGCGGACGAGCGACCAATTGCCGATATATGTCGCATCGGTTTCCGCGAGCAGTTCGGGCGTGGACATATCCAGTCCCCGCACCTGCGAGACACCGGTAATGCCCGGCAGGAGATGATCCACGCCATGCCGCCGGCGGCTTTGGGCGAGTTCGATCTGGGTCGGCAGGCCCGGCCTCGGCCCGACAAAGCTCATCTCGCCGCGCAAGACGTTCCACAGTTGCGGCAATTCGTCGAGCTTCGTGCGCCGCATGATGGCGCCGATACGCGTTATGCTGCTCCGCCCGGCTTCGTGTGACGGACGATCTCCGGTTCCGATCCGCATGGTGCGCAGCTTTACCAGTCGGAAGGTCTGCCCATGAAGACCGAGACGGGTCTGCACGAAGAAGGGATTGCTCCGATCGTCGAGCCAGATCAGTAGTGCCGCTACGCCGCAGGCCAGCACGGCGGGAGGCGTCAATAGCAGCGCGAGCGTCAGATCGAACACGCGCTTGCCGCCGCCTTGGGAACTCTGTCGCATGACGGGCGCCGATAGAGACGATGCCACCGACTGGTCAAGCGCACTCTCCAACGGTAAGGACGGCGGCATCACCTAAAATGGAAGTCCTGCGTTCAACATGCCACTGGCTAGCGTAGCCCAACTCGTTATCCGACTGCCGCGATGGGCCAAGCGCATGCTGCTCATTACAGTCGATATAAGCCTCTGCCTCTTGGCGGTATGGGTTGCTTATTTCGTCCGCCTGAGCGCTTGGCTTCCTCTTTACGAGGAACCATTCTGGGCGGCAATCGGATCGCTGGCATTCGCACTACCGATCTTCTTTGCCCTTGGTGTGTACCGTCCGGTTTTTCGTCATGCCGACAGCACCGGCATAAACCAGATACTGCTGGCGTCGCTCATCTATGCCCTGGCATATTTCGCGGTATTTACCGCGTGGAGCGTTCCTGGCGTCCCGCGGACTGTGGGCATCATCCAGCCCGTCCTGCTATTCGCCTTCATGGTGATCGCACGTATCGGCGCACGTCATCTCTTGGGTGGGTTGCTCGATCGTAGCGATGGCCGCGTGTTCCAGCGTGTCCTGATCTACGGCGCTGGCGTTTCGGGCCGACAGCTTGCCGCCGCGATTTCGAGCCGTCGCGAGATGAAGGTTGTCGGCTTCCTCGACGATAACAAGGGACTTCAGGGTGCGTCCATCAACGGCTTCAGGGTGCATTCGCCCGACAAGGTACTGGAACTGATCGAAAAGCTGGCGGTAGACGAGGTACTTCTCGCGATCCCGTCGGCCACACAGCAACGCCGCAACCAAATTCTGGCGACGCTGCGATCGCTTCACGTCCGTATCCGTACGCTTCCCGATCTGATCGACCATGCGCTGGGCGATCTTCCGAATGGCGGTATCACGAATCTCGACATCAACGACCTTCTCAGTCGCGATGTCGTTACCCCCGACGTAGAAAAGATGAATCTGCACCTTGCGGGTCGAACGATATTGGTGACGGGTGCAGGCGGTTCGATCGGATCGGAATTGTGCCGGCAAATCCTGTCCGCCCGTCCCGCCAAGTTGCTCTTGTTCGATAGCAGCGAATACGCGCTCTATACCATTCATCGCGAACTGGAACACGCCCTAGCGGCCCGGTCGGCCGACGGCACGCAGCAAGCGACCCAGCTCGTTGCGCTGCTCGGATCGGTACAGGACGAACAACGCATTGATGATGTTCTCGGCTGCTGGCAGCCAAGCCATGTCTATCATGCCGCGGCTTACAAGCATGTTCCCCTGGTCGAGCATAATCCGATCCAAGGCGTGGCCAATAATGTGTTCGGCACCCTGACGGTTGCCCGCCTGTGTATCGATCACAAGGTCAAGCACTTCGTCCTGGTCAGTACCGACAAGGCGGTACGACCGACCAATGTGATGGGCGCGACCAAACGCCTTGCCGAAATGGTATTGCAAGCCCTGGCCGATCAGGAGAGCGCGACTTGTCTGTCGATGGTCAGGTTCGGCAATGTTCTAGGATCCTCGGGGTCGGTCGTCCCGGTATTTCGCAATCAGATTCTGGCTGGCGGTCCAGTCACGATTACCGACGAACGGATCACCCGCTTCTTCATGACCATTCCGGAAGCAGCCCAGCTGGTAATCCAGGCAGGGGCGATGGCATCGGGCGGCGATGTCTTCGTGCTGGACATGGGTGAGCCGGTAAAAATCGTCGACCTGGCACGCAACATGATCGAGCTTTCCGGCCTGACGGTACGCGACGCGAACAATCCATATGGCGACATCGAGCTACAATTCATCGGCCTTCGCCCTGGCGAAAAGCTGTACGAGGAGCTGTTGATCGAGGACGCCCCCCTGGTCACCGAGCATCCCCGCATTCGCAAGGCGGTCGAGGGATATCTTCCCAAGGATCAGCTGGAAGAAAAGATCGATTCACTGAGGAAGGCCATTGTGGAGCTGGACCCCGAAACCGTCCGCCGCATCCTTTGCGAAAGCGTAGTGGAATACGCCCCGAGTTCCGATCTCGTCGACAATGTGTACCTTGAGAAATCGAACAGCCTTTGAGGGTACCGGATAAGCTGTTTTGCATTACGGCACGGCTATTCGAAATTATCCGACCACCATGTGACGAATTCCGACCGTTCCGAATCCGTCATATGCACGCCGCATTTTGAGCGGCGCATCAAAACGTCTTCCGGGGTCCGGGCCCATTCACGATCCCGCATCCAACGTACTTCGATCTCGGTAAGACCAGCACCAAATGCCCGGCCGAAGCCGGTTGCCTGGCCGAGCAACTCCGGTAACAGCGATCCATAAGCACCTACCATCCGGCGGGCTCGATCATCACCCAGAAACGGCCAGGTTGCAGCGACATGCGCCGCATAGACATGCGGATCGTCGATCGCCCCTCCCGGAAAGGGGCGCGTCCTGGTTACAGGGCTTACCGTCCGGCCCAGCATCTGGCCGATCTTGGCAACCGCATCCTCGGCAAGGCACCGAGCGGTCGTAATCTTTCCGCCGAAAATGGTAAGTATCGGCGCCCCTTCGTTATCCAATTCGAGCAGATAGTCCCTGCTTATGTTTTGCGCGCTTTCCCTGCTATCACCGTAGAGCGGACGAATTCCCGACCAGCTTGAAACCATGTCATCCGGCGTTATCGTCCTGACGAAGGATTCGTTGATCGCATTGCAGAGATAGCGAATCTCTTCCTGGTCTATTTGCGCGTCCTCGGGGCGTTCGACGACCACATCGGTCGTGCCGACTGCGGTCATACCCTCCCATGGAAGTACAAAGACAACACGGCGATCCGGTTGCTGAAGCAGATAGGCATGCTCTCCTTCGTACAGCCGGGGAACGACGATATGGCTGCCCTTGACCAACCTTACATGCTGGAAACTGGAAACACCGGTCCGCTGCAACATTTCGGCGACCCAGGGGCCAGCGGCGTTCACCATGGCACGGGCAGAAACACGCACGCCGGTCGACAGCTCCGCAGTCCATGTATCGGCATCGCGTACCGCCGAAACCATGGAACACCGCGTCATGATGACGGCTCCCGCATCCGCAGCGTCGATAGCATTAAGTACTACCAACCTGGAATCGTCCACTTGCGCGTCCGAGTAGACAAATCCCTTGGAAAAATTTCTCAAAGGGCTGGAATATGCCGCATCCTTTCGAGAAACGGATCGACTACGTTTCAGTGTCTTCTTTCCGCCGATCCAATCATATATCAAAAGCCCGATCCGGACGAGCCACGAAGGCCTGATCGCATTGATGTGCGGAATGACGAACCGCATCGGTCGTACTAGATGCGGCGCAGTATTTACCATCCGTTCGCGTTCGGCCAATGCCTCGGCAACAAGGCGGAAGTCGCACTGTTCAAGGTAGCGCAGGCCACCGTGAATAAGCCCGCTCGACTTGGACGATGTCGCATTGGCGAGGTCGTCGCGTTCGACCAACAGCACCGACCAGCCATTCAACGCGGCCTCACGGGCAATAGCCGCGCCATTGATGCCGCCGCCGACGATCAGGAGATCATAAATCACGAGAATGAAGCGCCATGATGAAGAGGTGGAAACGCACCGGAATAACGGCCCGCCTGTATACGCCCTTCTTCTCTAACGCCACGTCCGCAGTACGCCGGCGAGACATGCACGCACAGAGACGCCGGCCACGGGCCGTCTCCCGTGGCCGGCGTCCTTCGTCAGGCCGGAGCGCTTACTCCGCCTGCTCCTTCGCGGCGCGCTTCACCTGGCCCTCGCCCATCGCCGACACCAGTACGTCGCCCTGCACGCTGAAGTTGTCGGCGGGGAGGGTCGCCACGCGCTTGCCGACCGCCATCGTCACCGCTTCCACCCGGCCGGCGGCGTTGCGGCGGATCGACTGGACGCGGCCGATCGCTTCGCCGCGGGCGTCGCGGATGGTGCTGCCGGGGTCGAGTGCGGGGAGGCTGGCACCGCTGCCGGTCAGCGACAGCGCGCCTTCACCCGATCCGCTGCCCGAGGCCGATCCGTTGCCGATCGCGCCGTTCGCCGTGCCCGAGCCGCTGCCCGATACCGTGCCGGTCAGGCCGCCGGCAGTATCGCGGACCGATCCGGCCGCGCCCTGGGCACGATCGCGGACATTGCCGACGGCGCCCTGTGCCCGGTCGCGGGCATTGCCGACGGCGCCGGCCGCGCGGTCGCGGGTGGTGGCGACGCCGTTGCGGACCCGATCACGCGCCGCGCCGGCGGTGTCGCGCACCGCGTCGGTGCCGATCAGCTGGGCATCGACGCTGCCGCTGGCGCTGCCCGATCCGCCGAGATTGCCGCCCAGCGCCTGTGCGGTGCCGTCGATCGCGCCGTCGCCCCGGGCCGAGCCGCCACCACGCACCCGGCCGCTGCGGCGGTCGACCTGGCGTTCGGTGGTCACTTCGCCGCCGCCGCGCCGCGCGGTGCGGGCGGTGGTGTCGGCGCGGTCGCGGACCCGCTCGACGGTCGAGCCGAGGCCGCGGTCGAAGCTGCCGCCCAGCCCGCCGGTCAGTCCGCCACCGCCACCCAGCAGCTGGGCCGAAGCGGGGCTGGCGATCGCGGCGGCAAGCGCCGCACCCATCAGGAACATGGTCTTCATGGCTGTTCTCCTTTGTCCATGCGCCGCGTGCAGGCGCTTCGTGAAGGAGAACGGGTGCCGTTTCCGGTTTAATCCCGGCGGGTGCAATTTTTTGGGAGGGCGGCCTTGCGTGCCCCTGCCCGTTATTTCGCCGCCGTCATCGCCGACGCGCCGCGCACCTTCTTGGCGACATATTCCGCGAACCCCTTGGCATAGGCGTCGCGCAGGTCGGCTTTGGCCGCTTCGGCCTGGTCGGGCGTCTTTGCGGGGAAGGCCGCCAGCGGGTTCTTCACCTGCCCGGGGAAGCTGCGCGGCTTTGCCCCGCCGTCTCGGCCGAAATCGCGAAAGGTCCATTGAACGAACAGGTTGGTGCCGACCAGCGGCTTCTTGACGTAGAAGATATGATCCCCGACCAGTTCGGCATAGCAAGGGGTGGTGGCCGCGCTCAGCCGTTCGCCCTTGCGCTGCTTCGCATCCATCGCGCGCAACGCATCCTTGACCGCCGGATCGGCCTTGGCCGCCGCGTCGGACGGCACCGCCGGTTCGACGACGATCGTATAGCCGGCCAGGCCCAGCGTCGCGGCGATATCGGCGCTGCGCAACGCCTCGACCTGCGCCTCGGGCGGAAGATAGACGTGCATCTGCTCCGTCACGGTCGCGACCGTACCCTTGGTCGCTTCATGATCGATCAGCGCCCCCAACGCGCCGCCCATCATGCCGAGACCACTCATCTTCATCCCGAGATAATTTTCGGTCGGCCAGATATGCAGTTCGCATGTTGCGGTCTGCGCCTGCGCGGTACCCGACGCGAGCAGGGCAAGCGCCCCCCTTCCAAATTTTCATAATGATCCCCCCGTTTCCCGACCGAAACGTATACCGGCGAGGTGGGGAGGGGAATGGCGGAGGGCGGCGTTGCGTCCGAAGCCGATCTTTCCCTTGAAGACGACCTTCGCTGATGGAGGCTGTCGGAATCCCCAAAGGAGTTCATCGTTCGGGGGCCTGGTGTCACATCGTCGCGCTCCGAGAAGAAGCGGGACCCCGGGTCAAGCCCGGGGTGACGACCGAGAACGTGAATGCCGATTGCCGCCTACCGCGTCACCGTCCGACACCCCCCGCACAGCACGCCGCGGCCAGTGCGGCCGCCACCGCCGTTCGCCTCGCGGTCGAGCGCCTTGAGTGCCGCCGCCGCATCGCCGCTCCACGCCGCCGACAGCCGCGCGGCGACCAGCGGCGCGGCGAAGGACGTGCCGCGCACGCTGCGCGCCTGTCCGGCGGCGTTCAGCGCCAGCATGTCGGCCCCCGGTGCGGCATAGTCGAGGTGGCGGGCGCGCCCCGCCTCCACCAGCACCCGCCCGCGCGCGTCGACGCCGGTGACGGCGATCGCCTGGGGGTAGCTGGCGGGATAGGCCGGCGGGGCGGCGGGGCCGTTATTGCCGACCGCCGCGACGACCATCGTGCCGCGCGCCCGCGCCGCCGCGACGAAGCGGCCGAGCAGCGCATTGTCCGGCCCGGCAAGGCTCATGACGACCACCGGCACCTTCGCCTGCACCATCCACGCCAGCGCCCGGGCAAGCGCGCTGGCGCTGCCGCCTGCCGGATCGCTGCCATAGACATCGGCGACGTGCAGCTGCGCCCCGGCCGCGCTCGCCCTGATCCCGCCGCCGCCGGTCAGCAGCGACGCGACCGCCATGCCATGGTCGCTGGCGCGCGGGGCGCCGCTGGCAAAGCCCTGTTGCGCGGCGAGGCCGGGGGTGCCGGCCGCCACACCGCCGTCGATGATGCCGATGCGCTTGGATGCAGCGGGGACTGAGCCACCCCCTTCCCGTACCCCGGCGAAGGCCGGGGTCCAGTTGGAGGACGTCGGCGCTCTATCGAAGAGCCTTTCCAGCTGGACCCCGGCCTTCGCCGGAGTACGGTCAGGTATAGCCGACGGGGCTACCTCCCCGCTCGCGCTGTACAACGGGTCGAGCGTCACCCGGTCGCCGCCGACGATCCGCCCGAGCCGCCGCGCCGCCTCCACCGCCGACAGGCCGGCGGGCGCGCGCAGCCGGGCGAAACCGATGCCGAGATCCTCGTAGCGCTCGCTGGCGATCACCGCAAAGCCGGCGCGCTCGACCAGCGCCAGCACCGCCGGATCGGGATCGGCCAGCGTCACCTCGCCCGCGCGCACCGGGTTGTCGTCGCGGTCCAGCTCGATCCGGTCGGGAAAGCGCCGCGCAAGGTCGCGGGCGCGCTCGACCGACTGCCGCGCCAGCTGCCGCGCATCGCTTAGCGCCGCGTCGATCGGCAGCGCGCCCCGGATGCCGTCCACCGCCTCCCCGACCCGGCCGGGCAGCTGGGGAAGCTGCGGAACGGGCAGCAGTTGCGCCGACGCCGCCGTCGGCAGGACCAGTGCGAGGGCCATGCAGCGCAGGAATCTGGCCCCGGCGATCATGCTTCGCCCCCTGCGTCACCTGTCGCTCGCATCGATATGCCGGCATGGCGCGTGGCCGGAAGAAAAATCGGTTCACGCGGAGGCGCGGAGGCGCGAAGGGGGTGCGCGACAGGAACGCCCGTCCGCGTCAGCGGCCTCCTCTCCTGCGGTCCGCGAATGATGTCGTCTCCCGATCGCGAGGGGCCGCCCCGGACGCAACCCCTTCGCGTCTCCGCGCCTTCGCGTGAAACCATCTCTTCCTTCCCTTCCCGGCGACCGCGCAAAGACCGTATCCGATCGCCTCTAGGATTTTCCATCGTCATGCCGGATGAAACGGGCGAGCCCATCCGTTTCATCCCCGAAGCCCGAAAGGACCGCGTTGCGCTTCGAAGACGAATTGCTGACGCATCTGCCCCGGTTGCGGCGGGTAGCCCATGCGCTCGCCCGTGACCGTGCCGATGCCGACGACCTGTTGCAGGCGGCGGTGGAACGCGCGCTGACACGGGCCGACCAGTGGCAGCCGGGTACCAGGCTGGATGCATGGGCGATCCGCATCCTGCGCAATTTGTGGATCGACACGGTCCGGGCAAGCAGCAGGCGGCGCGAAACCTTCGTGGCCGCGGAGGAAGGCGACGCCGTGGGACGGCAGGGCGGACAGGAAATGGCGGTGGAAATGCACAATATCGGCCGTGCGATGGGCACGCTGCCCCCCGAACAGCGCGAGGTGATCGCGCTGGTGATGGTGGAGGGCTTTGCCTATCGCGAGGCGGCGGAGATCCTCGACATTCCGATCGGCACGCTCACCTCGCGCCTGGTGCGCGGGCGCGAGGCGTTGCTGGGCGCGCTGGGAGAAGCGGCATGACGATCGACCCCGAAACGCTCGCCGCCTATGCCGATGGCGAGCTGGACCCGATCGCCGCCGGGCGCGTCGAGCGGGCGATGGCCGACGATCCGGCGCTGGCGCAAGAGGTTGAACGCCACCGCGCGCTGGCCGTCCGGCTGCGCGGTGGCTTTGCCGGCCTCGACAAGCAACCGATGCCCGCCGGGGTCGAGGCACTGTTCGCGCGCAGCGACAATGTGGTGGCCTTCCCGACCCGCAAGCCCGCGCCCCGGCCGCAGCGCTGGTGGGGCGCGATCGCCGCCAGCCTCGTCGCCGGGCTGCTGCTCGGGCAACTCGTACCGCGTTCGGGCGGCGAGCTGGGGTTCGAGGGCGGCACGGCGGTCGCGCAAGGGAGTCTCGAGCGGGCGCTCGACACGCAGCTGGCCTCGACCCAGGGGCCGCAGGCGCCGGTCAGGATCGGCATCACCTTCCGCGACCGCGCCGGCGCGCTGTGCCGCACCTTCGAGACCGGCACTACCGGCGGCATCGCCTGCGCGGGTGACGGCGGCCCGTGGCGGGTACAGGCGCTGCAGGGCGGGACGGCCGCGACCACCACCGCCTATGCCCAGGCCGGATCGCCGATGGCGGCGGTGCTCGAACAGGCGCAGGCGATGGCGGCGGGCGACCCGCTGGACGCAGCGGGCGAGGCCGCGGCGCTCAAGGGGCGGTAGGGGCGGCCTCCAGTGCCGCCGCCGCACGTTATTCCGGCGACGGCCGGAATCCATGGATGGGTGACGTCACACCTCTATCGCGACCACCCGACACAATGGATTCGGCCTGCGCTGGGGTGACGTTTGCTGAAATCCCGTTCGGTTCGAGCAGCTTCGAGCTTGTCGAGAAGCGTGCCGGGTGAACCATGCCCTGCATGGTTCAGGATTGTCCGGGGGACAATCCGACCCGACACTCGTCGAGAACCCGCCTACCCCCGCCCCCAGCGCGCACTCACCGCCACCTCGTCGAACAGATGCCGCCCGAGGATCACCAGCGCCGCGCCGCTGCTCGCCCCGACATAGGCGACCGCCCCCAGCCCATAGGCCAGCAGCCCCGCGGCCTCGTGCGGCACGTGCAGCGCCCAGAGCCGGTGCAGCGCACCCCCCGCCACCGCCAGCAGCACCAGCCCCGTCAGCCGCAATCCCCGGTCGGCCCGGCGGGTTCGCCATCGCTCCATGCCACGTCTCCCACGAAAGTGGCGCTCCAGCTATCGGACGCGGCATAGCAAGACGAGAGCGATTCCGCCCTTTCGCATAGCGGCGGCATAAGCGCGGCGGCGCACTATGCGCGCGCTATGCAATTGTCTGGAATCGCTCTCGAAACCCAATGCGGCGGGGCATAGCTGGAACTGGCGGGTGCTGGACGCCCGCCCTTTGGAAGACAGAAAGCCATGTCACCCGAACCCACCCCGGAGCCTGACGAACCGGTCACCATCTATGTCGGGCAGGACGCCGCCGGCCACTGGCTGGTGCAGGATAGCGACCACCGCCTCGAGGGGCGCTTCGTGTCGCGCGATGCCGCGATCGGCTATGCCCGCGGCGAATGCCGGATGCACCATGCCTGCCTGTGCATGGCGACCGCGCCGCTGGTCCCGTGCGTGTCGTTCGCGCCGCTGGCCGACGGCGAACGGGTGGCGGCATGAGGACCGCCCTCCGCATCGCCCCCGCCCCGCGCCAGCGGCGCACGCATCCGGCCCCCGTGCGCCGCAGCGTGCGCGCCGACCCGCGCTGGCCGCAGATCGTCGCCGCGTTGCAGGAATTGCGCGACGCCCATCGCCATGCGGTGCGGATCGTCGATGCCGATTGCGCCTGCGGTACGCTGCTGATCGAGGTCGCCCGCCACGCCCGCGTGATGGGCTTCACCGCGATCGAGGGGCGCGGCATCGACGGGTCGCCGGCACTGATCGGCCGCGCCCGTGCCGCCGCCGCGCGGCTGCACGATCCGGCGATCGGCCTTGCCTTCGACATGATCGATCTGCGTACCGCGCTCCTGCAGGAGGCGGAGGCGCCGGCCGACCTGTTGCTGTGGCATGGCGCCCGGCCCGCCGACGCCACCGGCATGGCGCCGCTGCTGGCGGCGGCGGCGACCCGGGTGATCGCCGATGCGGAGCGCACGGCATGACCCGCCGCAACCTGCGCTGGAAAGCGGCCGGGCTGGCGCTGCTCGCCCTGTCCTGCGCGATGGCGGCGGCGCTCGACGGATCGCCGCTGACGCTGCTGTTCCTGCCCGTCGCGCTGCTCGCGCTGCCGCTGCTGGTCCATGGCAAGCGCGTCGGGCAGCTGCTGCGCGCGGAACGGCGCGGCCATGGCCGCATGGTCGAGGTCCTGCACGCCGCCCGCCTGCGCCGCCGCTGAGTCACGCGGTCGATCGATCGCGCCGCATTGAGTCACATAATCCATGCGACACGCGCGCGCGCCTGCGCGATAGTGCCGCGCATGGAGCTGCCGTTCATGCCCATCGAGCTGACCGCCCGCGACCCGGCACGCGGGCTTGCCCGGCGCTGGCGGGTGGTCGTCTATCGCGACCTGTTCGGCATGCTGCTGGTCGAGACGCAATGGGGCCGCATCGGCCGTGCCGGGCAGCGCCTGGTCCGCGCCTTCGCCGACGAAACCGCCGCCCTCGCCCATGTCCGCCGCCTGCTCGCAAGGCGGGCGGGCGCGGTGCGGCGGATCGGGGTAGGCTATCAGTAGATGCGATGCTGCGGAACCCGCTTCACTGGGCGAAGGTTGATCGGATTGATCCTGCCTTGAGCTACAGGAGACAGAAGAATGGGCCACGTTACGCGTGACACTGGACGGGCCGTGATCGATATCGACACGATCACTGGTCAGATCCTGCTGGCGCAAAAATGGGCTTATCGCTGGCACAAGGAAACGGGTCTGCAAGACTGGACCCAAGCGGAGAAACGCGACTTTCACCGCCGATCCGATTTGGCGGTGTGGGCAGTGTGGAGCAACCGTGCGAAGTTTTCCGTTGCCGGCCCCTCTCCCTTTGCCAGAAAGTTCGGCAGGCGTCTTTTGCCGATCAATTTAGATATCGAATGGGTGCTTACCGGACAGCACTGGACCGTAAACGTCACCAAGGTAGCGCCGAACAAATTCTACCCCAGCCAAGTCTTCTGGGCGCAACGGGCAATCCAGTTGGGCAGCCGCGACTACGCAACCGTCCAACGCTCCATGAACGGCGGCAAACGGCGACAACGGACGGTGGCCCACGAATTCGGCCACGCAGCAGGCAATACGGGCATGCTCCAGCGAGGAGACGAATATCCCAAAAAGACGGGCCAGGCTTCGCCCCATGTACAGGACGATCAAAGCATTATGCATGTTGGCGAACAGCTGCGGCGTCGGCACTTCCTCACGATCACGGAAGAGCTGAACCAGATGATCCCCGGTACGATCTTCCGGTTGGCAGGCGTTTCATGATGCGAGCCGTGATGTTCCCGCTCGCCTTTGCAGGTACGTTCGTAGCCGCGGGATGTGACGGGTCGGGTAAGATATCCACCGACGCGAGAGAGGGCTTTGGCCGAAACGAAGCAACGGCCTCCACCGCGCCGCCCGTCGCCAATGCCTCCTCCGCCGACACCGGTTGGGCAGGGACCTGCCCGATCCCGAGCGATACCCCGCAAGCGCCACTGGGACAGACCGGAGCGGCGTTGGTCTCGCGGTACGGCCCCCCTGCCAGCGACGAACGGTTCGTGCTGGGCGAAGCGCTCGATCCGGTGCGCCGGTCGGTGCGCAACGTCCTTTCGGCGCCCGAATATCTTCGCCGGACCATAAGGGAAATGACGTGGCGCGATCGCGGCTGCACGCTAACCATATGGCTGGTCGAGCGCGACGGACGCGAACGCGCGGTACACGCCATGCGGGCGCCAGACGGCGGGGAATCCTGACGCCGCAACGCCCTTTTCCCCAAAGCCAAACTAGGGCGGCCTAAATCCCTACGCTATTGCTGGACTTATAAGCCTGCGCCATTCTCCCACCGAAGACAGGGAGATTACGCATGGCATTGTCGTTGGCGCTGATTCTGGCGCAGGTCGCCGCACAGCCTGCGCCGCCCCCCGAACCGGTCGTGCAGGCACCGGAGGAGGAAACCCGCACCGATACCGGTCGCCTCGCGCCCGCCGATACCGGCGAGATCGTCGTCACCGCCCGACGCCGCGCCGAGACGGTGCAGCAGGTGCCGATCGCCATGTCGGTGATCGGCGGCACGACGCTGGCCGATACCGGCGCCTACAACGTCAACCGCCTGACCCAGCTGCAGCCGACGCTGCAATTCTATTCGACCAACCCGCGCAATTCCGCCGCCAATATCCGCGGCCTCGGCGCGCCGTTCGGCCTGACCAATGACGGCATCGAACAGGGCGTCGGCATCTATGTCGACGGGGTCTATTACAGCCGCATCGCATCGGCGACGTTCGACTTCACCGACACCGAACGCATCGAGATCCTGCGTGGGCCGCAGGGGACGCTCTATGGCAAGAACACCACGGCCGGCGCGATCAACATCACCACGCGCAAGCCCAGCTTCACCCCCGAAGCGCGCGTCGAACTGACCACCGGCAATTACGACTTCATCCAGGCCAAGGCGTCAGCGTCCGGCCCGATCCTCGGCGATACGCTGGCGGCGCGCATCTCCGCCTCGGTCACCTCGCGGCGGGGCACGATCCGCAACACCGTGCTCGGCGGCTATGCCAATGCGCAGGATAACCAGAGCGTGCGCGGGCAGCTGCTGTGGCGGCCGGCGGCGAACCTCGATGTCACCCTCTACGGCGATTACGGCCACCAGAACCCCGATTGCTGCGCGCAGATCTATGTCCGCACCGGCACGACCCAGCGCCCGCTTGCCCGCCAATATGCCGCGCTGGCCGCTGCCTTCGGCTATGCCCCGCCCTCGACGAACGCCTTCGACCGGCTGACCGACCTCGACACGCCCTTGCGCGCGCGACAGGAACTGGGCGGCGTGTCGCTGGTCGGCAACCTCGATCTGGGGGCAGCGACGCTGACCTCGGTCAGCGCGTGGCGCTTCTGGAACTGGGACCCGTCGAACGACCGCGATTTCATCGGCCTGCCGATCACCACCGTTTCCGCCAACCCGTCGCAGCAGCGCCAGTGGAGCCAGGAACTGCGCATCGCGTCGAACGGCCGTCGCGCGGTCGATTATGTCGCCGGCCTGTTCTATTTCCATCAGACGATCGATACGCAGGGGTTGCAGGTACAGGGGCCGGCGGCGTCGCGCTTCCTGCTCAACCCCGGCAACCCACCCTTCGGCACCAATGGCTGCGCCACCGCCACGACCAATGCGTGCAACCCGGCGGTGCTGAACGGCCTGACCTCGCGCAACACCATCGGCTTTTCCAACACCAGTGCGGCGGTATTCGGCAAGCTGACCTGGCACCTGACCGACGCGCTGTCGATCGCGCCGGGCGTGCGGGTGAATTACGACAAGAAGACCGGCGATTACGTCTCGGTCGTCACCACCGGCACGGGTGCGCTGCTCAACTGTGCGGCGGCGGCGCAGGCGGCCAGCAGCATCACCCGCGACCGTTGCGGCGTGCTGGCCCCGCAGTCGTACCAGCCCGATTTCGACGACTGGAACGTGTCGGGCGACGTCACCATCGCCTATGATTTCACGCGCGATGTTCACGGTTATGCGACCTATGCGCGCAGCTACAAGTCCGGCGGCATCAACCTGTCGGGCCTGCCCTTGGACGGCAACAACAACCCGATCCTCGCCGCGGCGCAGGTGAAGCCCGAGCGGGTCAACCATTACGAGGTCGGGCTGAAGACCCAGTGGCTCGACCGCCGGATCACCGCCAACCTCGCCGCCTTCTGGACCGATATCGCCGATTATCAGGCGACCGTGACCAACGGTCAGCTGGGCGTGCTGCGCGGCTATCTGGCGAATGCGCAGGCGGTGCGGACGCGCGGGATCGAACTCGACACCGCCTTCCGCCCGACAGAGCGGCTGAACCTCTACGCCAACGCCGCCTATACCGATGCGAAGTACGTCCGCTTCGTCGACGCCCCCTGCCCGCCCGAATTGTCGGGCGGCACGGCGGCAGCGGCGGGCCAGTCGCCCAGCGCGCCCGGTACCCCCGGCGGCATCAGCCCGACCGCGTGCGACGTATCGGGACAGCGGCTGCCCGGCATCTCGAAATGGGCGTTCAGCTATGGCGCCGAATATGCCCTGCCGGCCAGGATCGGCGATACCGACGGCAATGCCTATCTCGGCTTCGACGGCAGCTATCGCTCGCGCTTCTCGTCCAACCCCTCGCCCTCGGCCTATACCTATATCGACGGCTACAGCATCGCGAACTTCCGCCTGGGCTACCGCGCCGATGCCGGGTGGAACGCGTTCCTGTGGCTGCGCAACGCCTTCGACCAGAATTACTATGAACTGCTGGCGACCCAGTCGGGCAATACCGGCCTGATCGTCGGCCAGCCCGGCGACCCGCGCACCTATGGGGTCACGGTGTCGGCGTCGTTCTGAGGATGGGTGGCGGGGTCGGCCCCCGCCACCGTCACGGCTGCACCGTACCGTCGGCCAGCCAGTAGCGCCATTCGCCGACCTTCTCCCCCTTGTCGTAGCATCCCTCGGCCGCCAGCTGCCCGTTCGGGTGGAAATCCTGCCACAACCCCTGTTCATGGCCATGGTCATAGGTACCGCGCGAGGCTGGCGTGCCGTCGTCATGATAGGCGAAGAAGGGGCCGTGCCGGATCCAGCGATCCCCTGCGTCGGACAGATAGCGCGCATAGTGGAAGCGAACCGACCCGTTCGGATGGAGGATCTCGGCGATGCCCGCTTCCGTCATTCGCCTGTGCCTTTCACGATGTCGCCGCGAACCCCCACACTATATCCGCCACGGCCGTCGCGTCGACCTCGACCCGCGTGGCATCGTCGCGGTCGGTTAGGATCACGACCCTTCCCGGCGCGGGCGACAGCAATTCCATCACCCTGCCCCGGTGGTTGACGAGTTCGATGAACCCGCCCGCCACGCCGTCCAGCGCGGCAAGCTCGCGCAACACCAGGTCATAGCCGGCAAGGACATAGCCGCCGGCCACCGCGTCGTCGGTGCCGCCACCGGTTACCGGATTGCTGAAGCGAAGCCGGATGCGGGGATGCGCAAAGCGCCGCCAGTCGCGGATCGGTACCACTTCACGCGTCAGCAGGCGGAAAATCTCGGCAGTCTCGTCACCGGCGAATTCGCAGCCATGGATCGGCACGCACAGGATCAGCCGACCCCGCTGCGCATCCAGCCTCCCCGCGAAATAATCATGATAGTGCGGCGGGACGAGCAGCAACGCATCGAAGCCATAGCCATTGGCCGGCAAGGCGCGCTTCTCCAGCACCAGGCCGGGTTCGAAGCCACCCGCCGCCTCCAGCACCAGCGTCGCGAAATCATCGTCCAGCAGATCGGCCGACACCGTCAACAGATCGACCGGGCGCCCATGCTCGACGCCCAAGGCGACATGATAATGGACGGTGCTGCGCGGCGTCACATCGGCACAGCGGACGAGCGTCCCCACCCGCACCACGTCCGCGATCTGCCCTTCGATAGCGTCGATCGTCAGCACCGCTCGCATACCCATCGACCGCCGGGGGCGCCGCGCGATGCCCGGCCGCCCGGCGGCAGATCGAGGATTTCGCCTACCGTCGGGTCGCGCTCCACCATGCTACGCAACGACACGACCCGTGCCTCCGCCATGTCCGCCGATCCGGGTCCGGCATCGTGGAACTGCCACGCCCCGTCCTTCCGCGTCATGCGATACATGCGATCCTGACCCCGCTGACATCTACCGGATTCTACGCAGCTCGTCCCAGCGCCAGCGCCAGCAGCTGCGTCGCACACCGCGCAATCTTCGGCCCAAAGGCTACCCGCCCAAGCCAATGGTCGGGAATACCGCGCTGCCCATAGAGCGCACCCGCCAGTTGCCCGGCCACCGCCGCTACGCTGTCCGCATCGTCGCCCAGATTGGCGGCCAGCAACACCGCTTCCTCGAACGTCCTGCTGTGCCAGACGGACCATAACGCCGCCTCCAGCGTATCGACCACATAGCCCGACGACCGAATCTGGTCGCGCGTCTTATGCTTGTATTCGCCCGCATTGATGATCTGGATACGCGGGCTGAGCGTCGCGATATGGGGGGAGAGGACCGCCTCGCGCGATGCACCGCGTAGTGCGTGATTCAGCAACATGCCGAACAGCTGGCAGGCGGAGATCGCGTCCAGCGCGGCATGGGTCGCCCGGCTCTGCCCACCTGACAGCCGCCAGGTTACATCCAGCGCACCACGCGCGGCGATCGCCACCGGAGCGACGCGTACCAGCGACCCATTACCAGCGGTTTGATCGCTGGCATTGCCCTGCCACCGGCCGTCCTCGGCTTCATGCCCTTCGATCGCGATACGGGTCGCGTTGCCGATGTCGAAACAGCGCCCGTTCGATGCGTTATACCCCTCGCGATACCAGCGGACGAGGAAGCGAGCGAAAGTCCGCGGCTGATACCCCCGATCGATCAGCAGCGCATCGGCGAGGCACAGTGCCATGCTGGTGTCGTCGGTCCATTGCCCCGCCTCCAGTCGGAATGGGCCGCCACCGATCATGTCGTCGACATGGTGCGCGTCGCGTGGTTGGAATTCCAACGTGGTGCCGACCGCATCGCCGATCGCGAGGCCGAGCAGCGCGCCTTGCGCCCGGTCATGGACATCCGCTGGCGAAAGCGCATCGGGCGGGGTGGTGAGCCAGGGCTGCGCGTCTTCCCTGTCGCCAGCAACGGCACGTACAGACGCATCCCCTGTCATGCGCCCCCGCAATCCGGGCGACGCCTCTGGCGACAGCCGTCGATAGCGGGCGAATACATAGTCGGCGATATCCGCGTCGGGGGCGCGAAGGTCGATCACCGACTCATCGATTTCGGTCCCATGGACGTCCGGCTGCCGTCCGCGATGCCCGGCCGCCCGGCGGCAGATCGAGGATTTCGCCTACCGTCGGGTCGCGCTCCACCATGCTACGCAACGACACGATCCGCGCCTCCGCCATGTCCGCCGATCCGGGTCCGGCATCGTGGAACTGCCACGCACCATCCTCCGCGTCATGCGATACGGACGCGATCCACGCCCCGTCCTCGACGATCGCCCGCGTCGTGAACACGGCGACATCGGGCGGGTCGGCGAACGGCCAGTCGGTCACCGATCCCATCTCCGCAACGCCCGCTCCACGTCCACGCTATACCATCGATCGCCGCGCCGGGTTGCAATAATCCAGCGCCCCTTCCTCGAACCGCGTCTCCAGCGCCTCCAGCCCGTGCCGCGCCTTGTACGCCTTCTCCGCCGCCGTGATCGGCACCAGCCAGTAGAAGCGGACCCCCTCGCCGCCGATCGTCCCGACCTCCAGTTCCGGCCCGTCGAGATAGGGCAACGAGATCAGCCCATGATCGCACGTCGCCCCCGGCAGCCACGGACGGCCGAAATTGACGCTGTCGCCCAGGCCCAGGCGCATGCCGGTCCGGTGATAATGCGCGACGGCATACAGGATTTCGGCGATCGCTTCCGAACGATCGGGCGAGAAGAGGTGCAGTTCGATCGGATCCTCGTCGCCCGGCTGCGCCATGCCGACCGTCGCATAGGTCCACATGGCGCGCTCGCTGCGGGGCGGAAAGATCAGCACGTCGAAGTCCGCCGGAAGCTCGGCCACGGGTCCCTTGTCGAAAGGGCTGACACCTTCGGCCTTACCCCATGATTTTTCATAATGGCTGCGGATCGATGCGTTCCAGGTCAAAGTCCGTGTTCCCTTCGCTTTTTACGAGAATAAGCCGACATTTTGCCGCCCTGCGTGTCGGAATCGGCCTTGGACTGCACACTCATTCTACTACGATCGTTCGCGCTGGCACGCCTTTCTTCGGGCGTCATCTGCCATCCCGGCTTCTCACCGCGCGCGGGGTCGCCTTCGTAGTAGCGCTGTACCAGCGGCGGATCATGATCCGCCACCTGGTTTTTGCCAGCGCCAATGGCTTTGCGATCCGCGGCGGTTGGCGTTCGGCCGTAATGTTTCTGCCGATTATATGCTTCAGTCGGCTTGGCAGGCGTGCGCGGATAGCGCCCGGCAATATAGCGCCCCGCACCCGCCGTCACCGCGCCCAGCCCTACGGCAGTCGCGGCTTCGCCCCAGTTCCATTCGCGCGCGCCCAGCAGCACTTCGGTTCCGTACCCGAGGAACCCGCTGCCCGCACCCAGCCCGGCAAAGCTCGCCACACCCAGCGCTGCCGGCGCAAAAGCGAACGGAACCGCCGCCACCGCACCCGCCACCGCACCGACCAGCCCGGCCTTCAGGATGCACGAAAGGCAGAACTCTTCCTGGTTCAGCGCCTCGTTCATCATCATGCCGGCGGCACCCGCCGCCGCGCCCGCGCCGATCACCACGAGCGCGGCCGGCACCGTCACCGGCGCCAGCGCGACCACCACTGCCGCAGCGGCCACCGCCACCGCCACCGTCGCCACGACCTTCAGCGCCGATTTCCACCACAGACCCAGCGGGTCGGCGCGGTTGACCGGGTCGTTGCCGACATATTGGTAGAGGTTCAGCCCGCCGGCCACGCCGATCGGATCGGGGCTGACATAGCGGCCGGTCGCCGGATCATAGAAACGGTGCCGGTTGTAATGCAGCGCGAAGCCAAACTCGTCATCGGCATAGTGGCCCGGCAGGCGGATGGGCTGGGCGACCTCCGCCACATGGACCCGCGCCCGCCCGAACGGATCGCCATCCGCTTCCCACACGATCCGGCCGCCCGGCGCGGTCAGCCGGACGGGCGCGCCGAGTGGATCGCAATGATAGCGATGGACCACGCCGCCATCGCGCAGGAAGACCGGCGTCCACGACAGCGGCGCATAGCCATAGGCGCGCATCACCGCCCCCACGCCGTCCCGCTCGACCGTCTCGGCGATCACCTGCTCGCCGGCATAGTGGAAACGGGTGAGCGTCATCCCTTCCATGCTGGTGGCGCGTTTCCAGATCCGCCGCCCCAGCGGATCATAGCCGAAGGCCAGCGTACGTCCCTGCGCATCGCGTGCTTCGACCAGTCGCCCGAACCCGTCATGGCGATAGCGCCACTCCCCGTCCGGCCCGGCACGCATCGTCATCGCGCCGCGCGCATCGTGCGCGAACCGCGTGGCGCCGTCGGTGACGATACGATTGCACGGATCGAACGTCGCGGCGCCGGCCGGCCCCTGCACCCGGTTGCCGGCCCCGTCATAGGCATAACGTTCGCCGCGCCCGTGGCTGTGCGCGAAGCCCAGCACCTGTCCCTCGGCATCATAGTCGAACCGGATTTCACCCAACCGGCTGTCGCGGCGCCCGGTCAGGCGGTCCTCCGCATCATGAGCATAGTCCACCCGCCACAGCGGGTCGTCGCCCAGCGTCGCCGTCACCGTTGCAGGAAAGCCGGCCGGGTCCTGCAACGTCGCGACGCTCAGCCCATCGGGGCCGGTCATCCGCCATCCGCCGTCGCGCGCGGCATAGTCGACCCGGTGGATACCGCCATTCCAGTCGGTGAAGGCAATGATCCGCCCATCGGCATCGCGCTGCCAGCGCAGCATCGTGCCGTCGGGATAGACGATGCCGACCGGGCCGCTGTCGTCATGCAGGTGCCGCACCACCGCGTCGCCCTGCCGCTCCTCGATCAGGCGGCCGGCATCGTCATAGGTCCAGCGGAGTTCGATCTCTCCATTGTGCGCGGCGATCAGGCGGCCGGCATCGTCACGTTCATATTCCTCGACAGCGCCATCGGCGGCGGTGATGCGGCGCGGATGCCCCGCGTCATCGCATGCGACGTCGAGCGGTTCGCCACTCGCCCGGACGATGCGCGCCACATGGCCGGCAGGGTCATAGTCGTAACGTTCCACCCCGCCATCGGCGAAGCGGGTGGCGCAGGTCCGTCCCGCCGCATCGCGGTCGAACCGGGTGACGTTGCCGGCACCGTCCTGTGCCGCCGTCAGTTGCGCTCCGTCCTGGGCGAAGCGTTCGACCCGGCCGATCCGGTCGCGCCATGCTCGGATCACCATGCCGTCCGGATCGCCCAGCGCGGCGCGGCCCTGCCAGGCATGATCGACCTCCGCCGCGGTGCCGTCGGGGAAATCGACGCGGGTCAGCCGCCCGTCGCGGTCATGGGTCGCGCGAAACCGCTCCACGCCGTCCCGTGCCGCGCCGGCAATCCGGCCGGCGGGGTCATAGGCAATGGTCAGCGCCGATCCGGATGGCGTGACCATCCGCGCCATGCGCCCGTCCTCATGCGCGTCGATCGCCCAGTGCCGGCCCAACGGACTGGTGACGCCGTCGATCAGACCGCCATTGCCCAGTCCGAACCGGGTGACGCCGCCATCGGGCGCTCGCACCAGCACCGCGTCGCGGGCCGGGGTGACCCGCGATTGATAGGGCGCCGAAAAGGTCCGGGCGAGCCGATCGGCAACCGCGTTGCCACGCAGCGCCGCCAGCTGCGCCGGGGTGATCGCCAGCCTTTCGCCCACCGCACGACGCGGCGGCGGGGCGACGATCTCGGGTGCGCGCCATGCGGCAAAGGCATCGCCCTCGCCCCCCGTGACCGCGAAACTTTCGATCGGCCCGAAGAACGCGTTCAGCTCGACCGGTCCCGATGCGCGCAGGAACGTCGGCAGGACGCGCGGGTCCCAGAAGCGGAACAGCCACTTCTCCCCCGCCGGCGAGCGGACTTCGAGCAGCGAGCGCAGATGCCGCACCAACCGTGGCGGGGGCGCGGCGGAGACGAGGAAGCAGCCCCAGTCGCCCGTCCCGAGCCGTTCGACGAAGGTCGCGCGCCCGCCCGGCCCGACCGGGAACAGCCACGGCGCCTGCGCGCCATGGGTCCGCTCCGCCTGCCCACGATAGAGGCAGGTCGCGCCGGCCGCCCGGCCCAGCGCCGGCAATCCCGGCACCGCGCACCCGTCGACCAGGACATAGAGCTGCCCACGTTCTGCGGCCGTATCCAGATAGGATGCGTCGATCCGGCCCAGCTGCACCGCCGCCTGTCCTGCGGGTTCAGGCACGCGCGAACGGCGCTCCGCTCTGATAGGCGCGGCCCATGGTCCCCGCGCCGCCGCTCCCGCCCCCGCCATTGCCGATGAAGACGGTGGCGGCACCGGTGTCGATGATCCCCTTGTGACAGGTCGTGTCGGTGCGGCGGGCGGCCGGTTCACCCTCGATCCGGACGGTCGGCGACCCGCTCTCGATCACGGTCGGACCGGACGAACAATCGATCTTGCTCCCCTGCACCGCGGCCTGCCGGCCTTCGATGAAGACGGTTGCCGCGCCCGTGACGATCGGCCCGCCGCCGCCGGGGCATTTCTCCAGATCGGTTAGCCTCGCCGCCTGCAGCACCGCTGTCCTCCGTCGATTGCGCTGGAATGATAGTCGGATGGCCGGATATTGTCATTATCGAACGCTGGACGTCGACCGTCGGAACGGCCGGTAATCGCCACGGCACGACGCCCGCCGCCCATCACGTCGGCGTATCCGTATCGTCCCACGCGACCTCGGGCTCGTTCTGGAAATTCGTCAGCCAGTTGAGCGCGACGTGCCGTTCCACCACCACGTCGCCGTTGATGTGGCCCGGTTCCACCTCCTTCTGGCGCGCCTGTCGCACGATCCAGTGTTCGAGCCATGTCCGGTCGAGCGCATCGAGGATTTCGCTCGCCGGGCGCAGCCGCACCGCCTGCGCGCCCGCCCCCCGTGTCAGTGGCGCGACCGAGGCCCACAGCCGGTCGACATCGGCCATCGCGCTACTGTCGTCGATCTCCGCCCCGGCGACACCAAGCGCCCAGAGCAGGCTGTTCGCCGCCTCGTAGCGCCAGGTCAGCCCCGCCGCGGCATCGGCGTCGGCACCCTCGTCCGCGAGGAACGCCCGTTCCTGCGGCGTGAGCGCGGCGGCGCCGAGCGGGTTGTGCTCCTCCTGCCCCGCCGGGATCGCCGGCAGCCCGGTGGCGCGGGCATGGGCGCGGGCGGCGAGGTAGAGCAGCGCCAGCGCACGGTGCAGCACCTCCTCCGGCGCGCGCAGCACCAGTTCGCCCGCGCCCAGCGCCGGGGCCATGCCGGCGGGCGGTTGCAGCACCGCATCGGCCAGCGCCGCCCGGGTCCGCGGGCGGCGCGCTACCGCATCGTCCGGAAAGGGGATCGCAGCGTCCGGATCGCCCTCGCCCTGCGCATCGATCACGATCGCCCCGTCCGGCGCGCGCACCGATCCGTCGGGCAGGAACAACAGCGCGTTGGCCGCCTTCGCCCAAGGCTCGATCCAGCCCAGATGGGCCTCGTCGATCTCGAAGCTGACATGATGGCGCACGCGCTGCAAATGGCGCCAGACATAATAGCGCGTCGCGGTCATCTGTCCGTCGCCGCGACTCATCACATAGCCGACAAAGCCCCGCAGATGCTCCGCCAGTTCCGGATCGGACCGGTCCCTTGCGCCCAGCAGGCGGTGCGGCAGGTCGAGCGGCGGCAGGTCGACAAGCGTCGCATAGGCGTTGACCAGCACCGGCGCGCTCGCCGGCGCCTCGGGCGCATTCCCACCACCCAGCAACCGCTTCAACAGGCTCATCACGTTCCTCCTTGCGTTGGTCGGACGGCGGTTAGTACGCAACGGACCGAAAAACGATGCAAGCCCGGCGGGCACCTCCACACCGCCGTCCGCGTTGTGGCCATGCCATGCGGAGGGGGTAAGCACGCAGCCGGAGTTCCCCGATGCCCCTCGCCGTCGTCGACCGCCGCCACCATCGCCCCGCCGCGCTCCTCGCGCTGCTCCTGCTCGCGGCGTGCGGTCGCAGCACCGGCGGCCCGCTGGAGCCGGTGGCGGCACCCGGCCTGCTATTGTCGCAGGACGCCGACGGTCAGCCCGCCGCCACGGTTCGGACCGGATCGGTATCGGCGCAGGTTTCCGCCCGCTGGTCCGACACCGGCGAACAGTCGGCGATCCTCGTCTATACCAATCGCGGCACCGCGCCGGCGCGCATCGACCTGAGCCGCCTGGCGATGACCGGGCCGGCGGGCGAGGCGGTGGTCCTGTCCGCCGCCGACGTGACCGATACCGACCTGCTCGACACCCGCACCGACAATGACGACGCCCGCCCGCTCCTGCACCGCGACGCGCGCGGGACGGCCAGCGGCGTGCTGGCCCTTCCCCCCGGCACCGAACGCCGGGTCGATGCACAGTTCAGCCCCTTTTCGAACACCGTCGCCGCTCGTGACGGCGATGCGGTCACGCTGCGGCTGCCGATGGCGGACGGTGCGCGCGCCATCCGCTTCATCGCGCGCACGCCGTCGCTCTTGCCCTTCTAGAGGACCAGCGGCGGCCCGAGCCTGTCCGGGTCGATCGGATCGCTGCGGCACACGATATCCGCCCCCTCGCCCCGTGCCAGCAAGGCGGTCAGGTCGGGCGCGATCCACGGCGCGTCCTCGTCGAGGAACAGCGACCCCGCCGCGACCAGATACAGGCCCGGTCCGTTCGTGCCTGTGCCCTGCACGATCAGCTCGCCCCCGCCATTGTCGCCGATGGCGACCGCGCCGGGCAAGTGCGCCGATACGCCGTAAGCCTCGTCCATGCCGACCGCCTCGTCCGGCCCCCACAACCGCAGTTCGCCACGTCGTTGCCATAGCAGCACGATCCCAGTCGCCTGGCGCACGACCGCCAGATAGCCGGGCGGCGGTGCGGCATAACGCGCCATGAACCGCGCAATTTCCGCCGCTGTTGCAGGCGGGCCATGGGCGTGGAGATGATAATCGGGCGCCAGCACCAGCATCACCCGAAGCGCTGCGCATCGAAAATCGTCGCCACCTCCACCCCCGCCATCGCCGGCAGCGTGGCGCATGCCTCGGCGGCGGCATGGTAGCCGGCAAGGTCCTCCGCCCCCACCAGACAGCGCCTGTACGCGTCATAGGCATTGGCCTGCGCGATCAGGAACCCGGTGAAGTCGCGTGCCAGCGCCCGGATGCGCGGCGGTTGTGCAGAGATGTCGAGCAGGCCGACCCCGTGCGGCGACACGAACACCGGTCCCGAGTCATGATCGCCGACGAACACGATATCCTTGCCCGTGTCGAACGCTTCGCGGACCCGCGCGTCATAGGCCACGAGCCGCCCGCGCATGTCGGGCCCGGCCGCCGGCGCAAAACGGAACGCGCCGATCTCCCTGCCCGACAGATCGACCACCGCCAGCGCCGCATCGACCCCGGCGGGCAATCCGGTCGCGACCGGCCCGGCGGCGGGCGCAATCGCGATCGTTGCCGCCAGTTTGGCGTAGAGTTCGGGATCGTCGGCCTGTAGCGGCGCGAGCCAGCCTTCGGACAAAGCGGGCAGGTCGGACAGCCTGTCGATCATGCCAGTTCGGCGATCGTCGCGCGGATGAACGCTTCGAACGATGCCGCGACGGGGCGGACGCCGCCATCGGTCGCATCCAGTTCGACTACCTGCCCGTCCGACAGCGCGAACCCGTGGCCGACCCCCTGAAGATCGTCGCCGAAGACCAGGACCGCCGCGTCCGTGCCGTACAGCTCATCCGCCGGAACCACCCCGTCATACAGCTGATAGCGGTCGCCGAAGCTGCCCGCGCCGATCGTGCCGAGAAACTCGAGGAAATCGCCGGGCGCCCCCGGCCAGTCGCGCCGGATCGCTTCTATCCGCGCCGGCGATACCGGGACCAGCGCGTCATAGGGCGTGCCACTCCCCCTGGCGGCGATGAGGTCGCCAAACCGGCTCATGCCACGGCCGTCACCAGCGCCCAATAGGCGGCGAAGTCGGGCGCGACGGGCGTGATGCCATCCTCGCCCTCGATCTCATGATCGATGAACACCACCGCCGGGCGTTCGGGATCGCGGCGGAAATCGAACGCCCAGACATTGCCGCCGGTATCGTCGGAAAAGGGCAGCAGGCCGGCGGGATAGCGGTCGCGCATCGCCTCCCAGCACCATTCGATACAATAGCTTCGCTCGTCCTTCTCCACGCTGTCGGGGGCGTTGGCCAGCAACAGCACGCCGATCGGCGGCGGATCGCCCTCGCTTTCCTCGGGAATATTGCCCTGATGCGCCACGACCAGCGCCCAATAGGCATCGGGCAACCGGCCGCCGATCGCCGCCTCGATCCGCGTACGATCTCGGTCGTCGGACGGCGGTACGTCTTGCGCGGTATAGGCTTCCCACAGCAGCATCCCCGTTCAACGCGGACGGTGCGGCCTTGCTCCCTACCCCTTCGCCCACCCACCGGAACCCTTCCCCCGCCCGCTCGCTCCACCCTCCATGACCGACGAACCCCTTCGCCCCGGCCGCGCCGTGCCCAGCGGGCGCCTGTCGCGCCTGTCCGGATTCGGGCGTCTTGCCGGCGGAATCGCGGGCGGGATGCTGGCGGAGGGCGCGCGCCGCATCGCCAGCGGGGAACGGCCGCGCATGGGCGACCTGATCCTCACCCCCGCCAATGCCAGGCGCATGGCCGACCGGCTGTCGCACCTGCGCGGCGCGGCGATGAAGCTGGGGCAGATGATCTCGATGGATGCCGGCGACCTGTTGCCGCCCGAACTCGCCGCCATCCTCGCCCAGCTGCGCAACCAGGGGCAGACCATGCCCCCGGCGCAGCTCGACAAATTGCTGATCGCCGAATGGGGAGCGGACTGGCGGACCAAGCTCGCCAGGTTCGACGCGAACCCGATCGCCGCCGCCTCGATCGGGCAGGTCCACCGCGCCGAGCTGGCCGATGGCCGGCGCCTCGCGATCAAGGTGCAATATCCGGGCGTGCGCGAAAGCATCGACGCGGACGTCGACAATGTCGCCACGCTGCTGCGCGTCTCCAACCTGTTGCCGCGCGAACTCGACCTCAAACCGCTGCTGGCGGAGGCCAAGCGCCAGCTCGCCGACGAAGCCGATTATGCGCGCGAGGCGGACGCGATGCGTCGCTATGCCGATCGCCTAGCGGGCGACCCGCGCTATGCCGTGCCGCGCCCGGTCGAGGCGCTGACCACCTCCCGCATCCTCGCCATGGACTATCTCGACGGCACTCCGATCGAGGGGCTGGCGACCGCACCGCAACCCACCCGCGACGCGGCGATGACCGCGCTGATCGACCTGACCTTGCGCGAATTGTTCGAATTCGCCGAGATGCAGACCGACCCCAATTTCGCAAACTATCGCTGGCAGGCGGACAGCGGCCGGATCGTGCTGCTCGATTTCGGCGCGACGCGGCCGGTACCGGCGGACACCGCCGATGCGTACCGCCGGCTGATCGCCGCCGGCCTGGCGCACGACCGCTTGCGCATCCGCGACGTGGCGGTCGAAACCGGCTTTCTCGGCGCGGCGGCGGTGCGCGCGCATCGCCCGGCGGTCGACCGGATCATCGCCGCGATCGACGAGGCGATGGCGCGCCCCGGCCCGTTCGACTTCGGCGACCGCGCCTTCGTGCCGGTGGTGCGCGAGGAAGCAAAAGCCCTCGCCGCCGACCGCGCGACCTGGCACGTCCCGCATGTCGAGACGCTGTTCGTCCAGCGCAAGATCAGCGGCACGGCGCTGCTCGGTGCCCGGCTGAAGGCGCGGGTCGATGTGCGGGGGATGGCGGCGGTGGCGACGGGTCGACGTGTCGACATGTCGAAAGCTTAGGTACCGAGAATCTCGGGATAATCCCGCGCGCCATGCAGGACATGGACGATGACGACCGCCTGCTCCTCCACCCGGTAGAAGATCAGGTAATTGCCGTGGCGGCAGCGGCGCAGCCCGGCTGTCGCATAGCGCTCGACCATGGGAAAACGGTTCGGGAAATCGCCCAGCGCCATGCACCGACCGCGCAACGCGCGAACGAAGCGAAGCGCCACATAGGGATCATCAATCGCGATGTGGTCGCCAATCTCCTCCAGATCGCGCTCGGCCTCGCCAGTCAACCGGACGATCATTCGCCCCGGTCGACCATCTCGGCATATTTCGCTTCGAGCCGATCGAAAACCTCCGTGGCCGGTGTCGTCCGCCCCGCATCGGCATCGGCGATACCGCGTGCGATCGACGCATCCAGCGCGGCCAGTCGCGCCTCGCGATCCTGAATCAGCCGGACCCCTTCGCGCAGCACCTCGCTCTTCGAATTATAGCGGCCGTCTGCAACCAGCTTCGCCACGAACCCTTCGAGCTGCTTTCCCAAATCCGCGCTGATCATCGCCATTCTCCTCGGGTAGAAGACTATAGCGCTATCAACAGTTGATAAAAGCCGGACGGATTACCTAAGCGAACGTCAGCCAGAGCGGCTTAGCGCCCAAGATAGGCCAAGCTGCTCTTGTACCGTTCGTTGATGTCCGCGCGCAGTCCTTCACGATCGAGGTCCGGGCGCGGCTTCGCCTTAAACTTGCGATGCTCCTCGACAGGAGCGCGGTATGCAGTTGCCACCACGGTTTCCCTTCGTTGGCGGTATTCCTGCCCGCTATAACGATCGGCATTGCGAAAGTTGAGGCATGTCGTGGCCGGCAGATGTGAACCGAACGGTCACCCTTTTACCCAATGACAATCTTTGCCATACTTCACTTGGAGGTTTCCAATGGCATCGATGAACATCTCGCTCCCCGACCCCTTGCGCGCCCAGGTGCAGGCCAGGATCGACAGCGGCCAATATGCCAGCGCCAGCGACTATGTCCGCGACCTGATCCGCCGCGATCAGCAGGCTATCGACGACGAAGCCCGCTGGCTTCGCGACCTCGACGCATCGATTTCCGACAGCCTTGCCGAAATGCGCGCCGGTGGCGGCGTCGATCTCGATACCGCTTGCGATGCGGTGCTTGCCGACCTCGGCAGATACGGACGCCCTGCGTGACACGGGTCGTCCTGTCGACCCGCGCCCATGCCGACCTGACCACTATCGGCCGCTTCATCGCGGAGGATAATCCGCCACGCGCCGCCACCTTCGTCGCCGAACTGCAGCAGGCTGCAGCGGGGCTGGCCGATATGCCGCACGCCTTTCCCCTGGTGCCTCGCTACGAACGCGACGGCATTCGTCGGCGGTCGTGGAAGGGTTATGGCATCCTCTATTCCGCGCTCCCCGACCGGATCTTCGTGCATCGCATCCTGGGGCCGGGACAGGACCATGACCGCGCGCTCCGGCTACGCTGACAAACCGCTTTCCTACACGCCCACACCCCGTCACTGTCGTTCCGCCATCCGTCCGCCCCCGTCTGCCCCACGCCGGGACAGGCCCCGGAACCGCACGGTGCGCAAACCGCGCACTAGTGTGAACTTAGTGAACTTTGGCCGGTCGCGAGGCTCTGGACCGGCCGGCAAACCGCCGGTATCGCTGGGGCGATCGCTGCGGGGGCGGCGTGCGATGGGGCGCGGGATGGCACAGGCCGGGGGCTGGAGCGGATCGAGGGGTGGAAGTCGATCGCGGCCTATCTGGGTCGCGACCGGTCGACCGCGATCCGCTGGGCGCGCGAACGCGCCCTGCCGGTCCATGCCCTGCCCGGCGGCAAGAGCCGCAGCGTCTATGCATTGGCCGCCGAACTCGACGCGTGGCGTGCCGGACAGGGTGCGCTGCCCGACCCCGCGCCGGAAGAACCGCCCGAAGCGCCCGCCCCCGAAGCCGATCCGCCCGCCCCGGCCCGCCGTCGGCGCTGGCCGTGGGTCGCGGCGGCGGCGCTGCTGCTGGGCGGCGGCGCGGTGGTGCTGGGCGGATGGCAGAAATCCCCCGCCCCCGGTTTCGATGGCGCGGCGCAGGCCCGCTATGTCGCCGCGCGCGACGATGTGGCGATGCGCGCCGCCCCCCGGCTGCGCGCGGCGATCGGGACGCTGAGCGCCATCGCCCGCACCCATCCCGACCATGCCCCGACGCACGAGGCACTTGCCGAGGCATGGCTGCTCGCCCGCGAATTCGGATCGGCCGGCGATGCACAGGCGCTGGGCCGGGCGCAGGCGGCGGCGGCGGCGGCGCGGGCGATCGACCCGAATTCGGTGGTCGCCGATCGGGTCGACGGGGTCATCGCCTATTGGTGGTATCGCGATCCGGCCCGCGCCGGCACGCTGTTCCGCCGCGCCATCGCGCACGGCCCGAACGACCCGCTGGCGCATCTGTGGTACGGCAACATCCTGGCCGACAATGGCGAGGATGGCGCGGCGATGCGCGAGTTCGACACCGCGCGCACCCTGTCGCCCGGCGCCCCCCATATCCTCGCCGATTATGGCTGGGGCCTGTGGTCGGCAGGCCGCACGAGGGAGGCCGACGCGGTGTTCGCGATGCTCGCGACGCAGCATCCCGACCTCGCCAGCGTGCAGGACTGCCTGAGCGTCGTCGCGCTCGCGAAGGACGATGTCGCGGGCTATGTCCGCCACCTGGCCGAACGCGCCCGGCTGCGTGCCGAACCGGAGCTGGCGACCTACAGCGCCGCCCTCGCCCGGACGCTCGCCGCCGACCGCAGCGGCGATCATGCCGCGACCTATGCCGTGATCCTCAGCCGCGCGGTCTCGCTCGAGCAGAATGCCGGGCGGCCCGACCATAGCTGGTCGGCGTTCATCGCGGCGATGGCCGGCGACCGGGCAAGCCTGCTGGCGACGCTCACCACGGCCCGCGCGCGCGGCGAACGCTGGGGCGCGGCGGGGTTCGTACGGCGCATCCGTGCGCGCTTCCCCGGCGATGCCGCGATCGGCCGGGCGCTCGACGCGCTGGCGCAGGACCGCATAGAACCCGCCTGAAGCGGTTGAATTCACGGCGCGACTGCCGCCCGCGCCACAGGATGCGACGCTTTGCGACACCTTGCCGCCCGCGTCGCCCCCCGCCCCGCTGCTACCCCCCGACACAGGGGCAACAGGTTCGGGGGAACCGACATGACGACGATGCAGGCGACCGCGCGGGGGCAGGTCGAGCGGGAACAGGCGCATGACCTGTATTGGCAGGGCCATGCCGATCACGGGGCGGAGGCAGCGGCGCTGCTGGGCGAGGATGGCCGGGTGCTGCGCGCGACACCGGCGTTCGACGCGCTGCTGGCCGGGGGCGAGTGGAGCCTGCTGCCGGGCGAGCGCACACGGATCGCCGCCGCCCTCGGGCGTGCCACCGCCCGCGTCGCGCCACAGGCGGCGGCGGTGCGCTTCCGCCGGGGCGGCAGCGGGGCGACGCTGATCCTGGTCGCGCGGCCGATCCCGTGGCCGACCCGGCTGCTCCACGCGCCTGCCGGGGTCGCCATCGCGACGCTGGTCGACCCGACCCACCGCCCCGCCCCCGCGACGCCCTTGTGGCGCGAGGCGTTCGATCTGACCCCGGCGGAGGCGGAGCTGGCCGCGCTGCTGATGGGCGGCCATTCGCTGGAATCGGCGGCGGCGGCGCGCGACTGCCGCCCGGCGACGCTGCGCGTCCACCTGCGCCACGTCTTCGCCAAGACCGGCGTGTCGCGCCAGTCGGACCTCGTCGCCCTGCTGGCGCGGATGGGGCGGGGGTAGATAGGACCGCCCCAAGCCCCACTCGTCCCGTCACCCCGGGCCTGACCCGGGGTCCCGCTTCTTGTCCGACGCCAGAAGAAGAAGCGGGACCCCGGATCAAGTCCGGGGTGACGTGTAGGGAGGTGAGGCGTTCCCCACCCCTACCCCGTTCGGCGTATGTCGCACCCCCGCCGCCGCCGCCATGATGCGCGCCAAGGCGGGGGCCATGGGGATCGGGGAGGATCCCGCCCCTGCAGCGACATTTGGGGGACGAGGATGCGGGGTTCGATCATCATCGCGGCGCTGGCCGCGACGGCGCTGGCGGTGCCGACCGACACGGCGTCGGCACAGCGCAAGGGCACGCAGGCGATGGAGCTGGACCCGACCGGTCGCGGGGCGATCTCGGGCGTCGGGCTGGAATCGCGCGACATCGACATGCTCGCCGACCAGGTCGTGCGCGAACTGATGTCGCGCCCCGACATCGTCGGCGGCACCACCCCGCCGCGGATCGTGGTCGACAGCGAAAAATTCTACAACGACAGCTCGCAACGGATCGACCGCGACATGCTGACCGGCGCGCTGCGCGCCAGCTTCAGCCGGGCGGCGGCGGGCAGGATCCGCTTCGTCAGCCGGGAATCGATGGACATCGTGATGCGCGAGCGCGAGCTGAAGCGCACCGGCGTCGCCGACACCGGCACCCGCGGCATGACGCAGGGCGTGTCGGGCGTCGATTACCAGATGATCGGCAAGATGAGCTCGCTGGACTCGCGCGACCTGAAGTCCGGCATGGTCCAGCGCCGCACCCAGATCGTGTTCGAACTGGTCGACCTCGAAACCGGCGACCTGCCGTGGACCAGCCAGCCCTACGTCATCCTGCGCGCCGCGGGTGAGGGCGTACTCTACCGTTAAAACCACATGTCCGGGGGGATAATCATGCGTCGTTTCATCACCGCCGTCAGCCTGATCGCGCTGGCCACGCCGTCCATCGCCGCACCGTTGCAGGATGCCGCACCCGCCGCCGCGCCGGCCGATCCCGCCGCCGCCCGCGAAGCGGCCAAGGCGGCGAAGGCCGCCGCGAAGGCGGAGGCACGCCGCATGGCGCAGCTGCGCGCGCAATATGGCGACGGCCCCTATCCCGACCAGATCGCGGCCTATGTCGATGCGCGCACCGAAGCGCTGCGCCCGCTCTATCGCACGCTGTACACCGGGGGTGAGCGCAATGCGGTGCTGAACTTCCAGCGCCTCGGCCTCGCCGCGTTCGAAGGCGGCCATTACAAGGACGCCGCCTGGGCGTTCGACCAGGCGCTGGCCCGGATCGAGGCGATCTATGGCGACAACAAGCAGGCCGAGGCCGCCCGCTCGATCTTCCACAACGAAGCCAACAAGGACTTCAAGGGCGAGCCGTACGAGCGCGCCATGGCCTATTATTATCGCGGCCTGCTGTACCTGCGTGACGGCGACTACCAGAACGCCCGCATCTCCTTCCGCGAGGCGGAGCGGATGGACACGCTGTCCGACGCCGAACAGTTTCAGAGCGACTTCGCGGCGATGAACTACCTGCAGGGGTGGAGCCTGCGCTGCCAGGGCCGCGCCAGCGACGCCAAAGAATATTTCGACCTCGCGACCAAGGCGCAGAAGGGCCTGACCGCCCCGGCCGAGGGCGACAATGTCCTCTTCATCGGCGAACTGGGCAATGGCCCGGTCAAGGCACGCGACGGCGCGCAGGCGCAGAAGCTGCTGTTCCAGGCGGGCGAGGCCTATCCCGAAACGCTCGCCACCATCACCTATGGCGCCACCGGGGCACAGACCGCGCTGCCGCTGGTCGAGGCGAGCAGCGTCACCTATCAGGCGACGACGCGCGGCGGCCGGGCGCTCGACGGGCTGATGAACGGCAAGGCGAACTGGAAGGAAGGCACCGACAGCGTCGGCAACGCGCTGATGACGCAGGGGCTGATGGGCGGCGACGGCGGCGGGTACATGGCGATGGCCGGCCTTGCCCTCTCGCTCTTCTCGGGCGCGATGAAGACCAAGGCCGATGTCCGCGCGTGGGACGGGCTGCCCGACCGGATCATGGTCGGCACCGCCAGGGCGGCGTCGCCCGACTGGACCTACACCGTCGCCTATGCCGGCGAGAAAGGCCCGGTCGAGGCGAAGGGCATGACGATGCGCGCCGATGCCAAGGGCTGCGGCATCGTCTGGGCACGCTCGCGCCCCGCCGTCTATGCCGAGGGCGTCGTGGGTGAGGATGCCGGCGTCGCCGCATCGCAGGCCCGCAAGCGGCCGACCATCGAAAAGAACAAGGCGTTCCGCGCCGCCCTCGAAAGCCAGACGCTGTGAAGATCGCCCTTGCTCTATGTGCCGCCGCCGTCCTGCTTTCGGGGCTAGTCCCCGAAGCACCGGTGGCGGCGCGCGAGAACCGGCCGCTCAAATGCCGGATCGGCGCGGCACGGCGGGCGCAGGCGCCGGTCGGGGCGGCGCTGGTCGCCAACGTACCGCGCGCGATGACCCCGGTCTCGCTGGATGCCGTGCAGATGAACGACCGGGTGTGGAAGAAGGTGATCGTCGAGGGGCTGTTCGCCCGTCGTACGCCGACCGACACGCTGGAGGTGATGGCGCGTCTGGTGAACTGTACCAAGGCGCCGCTGGCGGTATCGGTCCGCTCGTCGTTCCTCGACGCCGGACAGGCCCCGACCGAGCCGACCTCGGTGTGGCGTATCGTCCATATCGCGCCGCTGTCGATGGCGACCTATCAGGAACGTTCGATGGCGACGACCAATGTCGCGCATTACCTGATCGAACTGCGCAGCGACCAGTGATGCGCACGCTGCTCCCGATGCTGCTGGTCACGGCAGCCGCCACCCCCGCCGCCGCCCAGTGGCGGCAGGGGCAGCAACCCATGGCCACCCCCGGACAGGGGATGCGTGCCGGGCAACCAATGACGATGGACGCGCCGCCGCCCGCCGCCGATCCCGACCGGGCGACGATCGACCGCTTCGCCGTCGCCTATGCCCGCGCCGGCCGTCCGCGCGTCGCCTTGCTGTGGAACCGCGAGCTGACCGCCGAGGTCGAGACGGGCCGCGAGGACGTGACGACGCTGACCGTCGACGGCCGCAGCAGCGCCAATGGCGAGGTCCGCGAAACGCTGCGGCGGCGCGGGTCGCTGACCACCGCCAATGCCGATGCCGACCACCATGTCGAGGCGGAACTGCGCTCCACCACCCGCGCCCATGACAGCGGCGCGCGCGCGGCGGCGGCCGATGAAGGCGCCGATTTCGACATGGAACGCGGCCTCGCCGATGGCCTGTCGGGGGCGGGCGTGCGGCTGATCGACCGCACCGCGATCCTGCGCACCGGCGCGCTCGGCGCCGACACGACCAACGTGCAGGCACTCGAGACGCGCGCGCTGCTCGGCAAGACCGACTGGACGCTGGAGGTCGTGGCGATGAACGACGGTCGCTGGCGGATCGTCGCCCGCGACCTGGCAAGCGGACAGGTGGTGGCGCGCGGCGTCAGCGCCGGCCGCCCCGCAGCGCGCCCGATGCCCTGGGTCGCGGGCGAACACGGTTTCGTCCGCGCGACCTCTCCCGAAGCCGGACCCTATACGGTCGGCCGCCAGATCGCACTCGACGCGATGAAGGCGCTCACCCGCCGCTGACCAGCTTCGCCGCCGCGCATAGTCCCGGCGCGGCGGCGGGGGCATCCCCAATCCTCCCCGGCACGGGGAGGGGGACCATCCGCAGGATGGTGGAGGCGGTGTGCCCCGCAACGCTGGCGGTGGTGGAACAGGAAGCCCCCCTCCACCAGCTGCGCTGGTTCCCCTCCCCGTACCGGGGAGGAGTTCGCCGCCCCGCCTCAATCCGACCCGAAAATATCGCGCGTGAACAAGCGGTTGCCGATATCGGCCAGCTCCGGCGCGGCGCGGTTGGCGATGACGACGTCGCACTCGGCCTTGAACGTGTCGAGGTCCCTGACCACCCGCGACCCGAAGAAGCTGTCCTCGTGGAGCGAGGGTTCGTACACCACGACCTCGATCCCCTTGGCCTTCACCCGCTTCATGATTCCCTGGATCGACGACTGGCGGAAATTGTCGGAACCCGCCTTCATCGTCAGGCGATAGACGCCGACCCGCTTCGGACGGCGCGCGATGATCTGGTCGGCGAGGAAGTCCTTGCGCGTGCGGTTCGCATCGACGATCGCGCGGATCAGGTTCTGCGGGACCTCGGAATAGTTCGCCAGCAGCTGCTTGGTATCCTTGGGCAGGCAATAGCCGCCATAGCCGAAGCTGGGATTGTTGTAATGCATGCCGACGCGCGGATCGAGGCCGACGCCCTCGATGATCTGGCGCGTGTCCATGCCGCCGGCGATGGCATAGCTGTCGAGTTCGTTGAAGAAGGCGACGCGCATCGCGAGATAGGTGTTGGCGAACAGCTTGATCGCCTCCGCCTCGCGCGTGTCGGTGAACAGGATCGGCGCATCCTTCTTCTCCGCGCCCTGCAGCAGCAGGTCGGCGAAGATCCGTGCGCGCTCCGAGCGTTCGCCGACGATGATCCGCGACGGGTGGAGATTGTCGTGGAGCGCCCGGCCCTCGCGCAGGAATTCGGGGCTGAAGACGACGTTCGGCGCGGACAGGCGCGCCCGCACATCGTCGACGAAGCCGACGGGAATCGTCGACTTGATGACGATCGTCGCGTCGGGCGCCACCGCCGTCGCGCGGGCGATCACCGCCTCGACCGATCCGGTATTGAACTTGTCGGTCTCGACATCGTAGTTGGTCGGCGTCGCGACGATGACGTAATCGGCCCCGGCCAGCGCGGCGGCGGCATCGGTCGTCGCGGTCAGGTCGAGCGGGCGTTCGACGAGGAAGCGTTCCAGCTCGGCATCGATGATCGGCGACTTGCGGTCGTTGACCAGCGCGACGCGCTCTTCCGAAATGTCGACCGCGACGACTTCGTTGTGCTGCGCCAGCAGCACCGCGTTCGACATGCCGACATAGCCGAGGCCAAAAACCGCGATCTTCATGGGTTATCCTTCGTCCGCCCGGCCCGCTGCCGTGCAATATCCCGCCTAGCCGTTCGAACAGCCCGGCAACAAGCCCTTTAGCGCCGCCCGGGACCGATCGATGCTGCGCTGCGGCACGTTGCCGGGAAAGTTCCCGGCCGTTCCGGCTTCGTACCGATCGTACCCTCGGGCCGGATACCCCATGGCGATAAGATTTCGTTTAGAAACCCAATCGTACCGGCGGGTCGAACGGAGTCCGGCACATGCGCTTCCTTACCTGCCTGACCGAAGAGCATAACCTCGCGCTGGTCGGGCTTGCCGCCTGGTTCTGTCTCGTCGGGTCGATGATCACCATCCGGCTGCTCGACCGCATCCGCCATGCCGAACGGGCATCGCGCATCGCCTGGGTGTTCCTCGGCGGCGCGGCGACCGGGGCGACGATCTGGTGCACCCATTTCATCGCGATGATCGCCTATCAGCCGGGCGTCGAGGTCGCCTATGAGCCGCGCCTGACCGGCATCTCGCTGCTGCTCGCCATCCTCGGCAGCGCCGGCGCGCTGCACCTCACCACCCGGCGCGGGCGGCCGTCGGCGGCGCTGGGCGGCGCGCTGTTCGGGCTGACGGTCAGCGCGATGCACTATATCGGGATGCAGGCGTTCGTCGCGAACGGGCTGGTGCGCTGGTCGCCCGCCTATGTCGCGGCGTCGGTGCTGTTCGCGGTGGCGCTGGGCGTGCTGGCGTTCGACCGGGCGCGTGCCGCCGGGCGCTTCGCCGGGCCGTGGTGGGCGACCGCGCTGATGGTCGGCAGCATCGTGCTGCTGCATTTCACCGGCATGGCGGCGATGACCGTCACCCCCTTCGCACCCGTCGCCGGGCAATTCGGGTCGAGCACGGCGACGATCGTGATGGCGATCGCGGTGGCCGGGGTCGGCACGGTCGTCATCGGCACCGGGCTGGCCACCTATATCCTCGATTCGCAGGCGCGCGCCGACACCCGCCGCCGGCTGCACGAGCTGCTGGAGAGCAATGTCGACGGCATGGCGATCGTGCAGGACGGGGCGATCACCGCCACCAACGCCGCCTTCGCCACGCTGGTCGGGGGCGGCGGGGCGATCGTCGGGCAGCCGCTCGCCTGCTGGATCGCCGACATCGCCACCGCCACCCCCGACCGGCTCGTCCAGCTGACGCTGGTCGCGTCGGACGGCAGCGACGTCCCGGTCGAGGTCGCGGTCCGTTTCGACCAGCGCCGCGCCTGTCCGCAGACCATCTATTCGATCCGCGACCTGCGCGCGCGGATCGCGCAGGAGCGCCGCATCGCCCATCTCGCGCGCAACGACAGCCTGACCGGGCTGCCCAACCGTACCTCGTTCCTCGAATGGCTGGCGCGCCAGACCGGCGCCGACAGCCCGCATCGTGCCGTCGCGCTGCTGTCGATCGACCTCGACCGGTTCAAGGAAGTCAACGACATGCACGGCCATGCCGCCGGCGACCAGCTGCTGGTGCGCATCGCCGAGCGGATGCAGGCGGCGCTGCTGCCCGGCGAGTTCATCGCGCGCCTGGGCGGGGACGAATTCGTCGCGGTGATGCCGGTCGCCGAACCCGACGACGCCGTCCAGCTGATCGACCGGCTGCGCGATGCGATCACCGCCCCGGTAATGATCGAGGCGAGCGGGATCGAGGCGAATTGCGGGATGAGCATCGGCGTCGCGCTATGGCCGCGCGATGCGACCGAATTGTCGGCGCTGATCAACAATGCCGACCTGGCGATGTACCGCGCCAAGGCGGCGATCGCGGTCGATGCCTGTTTCTACGAAGAGCATATGGACAAGACGGTCCGCGTCCGCCGCCAGATGGTGCAGGAGCTGCGCACCGCGATCGACCGCAACGAACTGGCGCTGCACTGGCAGGTGCAGGAATCGGTCGGGAGCGGGGCGATCACCGGCTATGAGGCGCTGCTGCGCTGGACCCGCGCCGATGGCAGCAGCGTGTCGCCCGCGCATTTCATCCCGCTGGCCGAACAGTCGGGGCTGATCCTGCCGATCGGCGAATGGGTGCTGCGGACCGCCTGCACCACGGCGGCCAGCTGGGCGGAGCCGCATCGCATCGCGGTCAACCTGTCGCCGGTCCAGCTCGGCCATGTCGACCTGCCGCGCCTGGTGCAGCAGGTGCTGCTCGACACCGGCCTGTCGCCCGCCCGGCTCGAGCTGGAGATTACCGAGACGGCGATGATCACCGACCCGGTGCGCACCATCCATGTCCTGCGCCAGCTGAAGGCGATCGGCGTGACGGTGGCGATGGACGATTTCGGCACCGGCTATTCGTCGCTGTCGACGCTGCGCTCCTTTCCGTTCGACAAGATCAAGCTCGACCGTTCGTTCATGGCCGAGCTGAACGGCGCGCCCCAGTCGGCCGCGATCATCCGCGCGGTGCTGACGCTGGGCGAGAGCCTCGACATCCCGGTACTGGCCGAGGGGGTGGAGACGGTCGAACAGCTCGCCTTCCTGCGCGAACAGGGCTGCGACGAGGCGCAGGGCTATCTGCTGGGCCGCCCCGGGCCGCTGCCGGCGCGGGGGCGGGCGGAGGCGGCGCGGTTGGCGGGGTAGCGCTGGATCAGGACAAGGCCTGATCCCCCCGCGGCAGGAACCGGTACACCGTCCCCCGCGAAATCCCCAGCTCGCGCGCGATATGCGCCGGGCGCATGCCCTGCCCGGCCAGCGCGCGCACCGCGTCCGGGTCGATGCGCGGCTTGCCGCCCTTGTACACCCCGCGCGCCTTGGCCGCCGCGATCCCTTCCGCCTGGCGTTCGCGGCGCAGGTTCGTCTCGAACTCGGCGAACACGCCCAGCATGTCGAGAAACGCCTTGCCCGCCGCGGTACCGGTATCGATCGGCTGCTCGGTCGCCTTCAGCGCCACCCCCCGCCCCTTCAGCTCGTGGACGATGTCCTGCAGATCCTTCATCGATCGCGCGAGCCGGTCGATCCGGGTGACGACCAGCGTGTCGCCCTCGCGCAGGAAGTCGAGCAGCACCTGCAACTCGCTGCGCCCGGCCCGGCCGGTGGCGGATTTCTTTTCCGACCGGATCGCCTGGCACCCCGCCGCGCGCAGCGCCGCTTCCTGGATGCGCAGGTCCTGATCGTCGCTCGACACGCGTGCATAGCCGAACAAGGCCATCGGAACCCCTTTCTGTTCGATCAGGCTCTAGACCCTTTGCAGGAAGTGTTCAATCTCGCTGCGAACGACCCTGATCGGACGGCAGCGGGTGTTCCGTGGCCCTGTTCGAACAGGGCATACCTGGAATGACACTGATTTTTGATTTAACGAGACATATTGCCCATCTTGTGGCACAGTTAAGCAATTATGCCACCCATTATCGATTGAGTCATATGACACTACAAGTGAACATTACGCCCAATGGACGCATGAGCTTGCCTGCGGACATCCGCAAGCGTTTAGGCCTTGAAGGTGGCGGTGCGGTCCTACTGGAGGAAACCGCCGATGGTGTTGTCCTGCGCACCGTGGATCAGACCGTAGCCAAGGCACAGGCTATTGCCAAACGCTATGCCGGACATCCCGATGCTTCGATCGAGGCATTCCTTGCTGCACGGCGCGGGGACAGCGGCGAATGAGCGGCGTGGTGCTCGATGCCTCGGCGATCCTCGCGCTGCTGAAAAACGAACCCGGGGCAAGCAGGGTCGCCGGAGTGATCGCCGACGCCTCGGTCTGCGCGGTCAATCAGGCCGAGGTGGTGAGCCACTTCGTCCATCTCGGCGCGCCGATCGAGGACGTTCGCGCGATGCTGGGAGCGCTACCCTACACCGTCGTTGCGGCGGACGATGCAATGGCTTGGGAGGCGGGCAGCTTGCGTGCGGTGACTTCATCAGCCGGCTTGTCGCTGGGCGATCGGTTCTGCCTTGCCTTGGCCAAGCGCCTCGGCGTCGCGGCCTATACCGCCGACAAGGCGTGGCGCGATGTTGCGGCCGAAGTCGCAACGAAGGTGGTGATCATCCGCTAGCGCCTGCCGGGGCGCACCCTCTGGCCGCCTGCAACGCGCGGTAGGCGCACACGCTTAGAAGACACAACGTTCGCGTGGCCAAGGCCCTGCGTCGGTGGCGCCAAGCGACAGGTACGGTCGACCGCCAAGGATCAGACCGGGAGCTTGCCCGTGCCGGTCTGTATCAAATCGACGACGAGCTTTGATGCGAGGGCGGGCGAAACCCCTTCATCCAACATCATCGCGAACAGCCGGTCCTCGATCGGTTCGGGACACATGCCCTCGATTACGAGGTTATGCCGGGAATCCCGGTCGTCCTCGTGCCACTGTGCGATTTCGTGGGAGGTACCCCGTTCGAAATCCATCCTTCGGATTTGCGCGCGGATCGCGTCGATATCCAATTGCACCCTGCCCATCCCCTTGGCTTTGCCAGCGTACTGGCGGTCCCGGACGAGAAACGGCCGACACGGACCGCTGCCCCGCTTGCGCGACATAGTGTAATACAATGAACGCAGCGCACCCTATCCTGCCATCGAACATTCCCCACCAATCTAACCCTCTTTGTCGTGGCCCGAGCCACGACATTCGCCGCTGTCGGCCATGAGCAAGGAAGACGCGGAAGGGGAAGAATCGGTGATCATGCCCCGTCGTTCCCACACAAGCCGCGGTCGGAATCCCGATCGCGGCCTCTGTCTGCCCCCCATCAATCGTGCCGCAGCGCCCAGGCCGGCGCCGCCCGACTGGCGCGCAGCGACTGGCCGAGCACGGTCAGCACCGCGACCGCCACCGCCACCACGCTCGCCCCGATGAAGAACAGCGGCGACAGCGCGATCGCGTCCTCGAACCCGGCCAGCCATGTCCGCATCGCAAAGAACGCCAGCGGCCAGGCGACGAGGTTCGCGATCAGGACAGGGCGCAGGAACTGCCCGACCAGCAGCTTGACGATATCCGACGACGACGCGCCCAGCGTCTTGCGGATGCCGATCTCCCGCGTCCGCCGGGCGGTGTTGAACGAGGCGAGGCCCCATAGCCCGACACAGCCGATCAGCACGGCAAGGCCGGCGCCGATCCCGAACAGCCGGGTGGCGCGGTCGTCAGCTTCGTAGAAGTCGATGAGCCGCTGGTCGGCGGTCTTGGCGTTGAACGGCACCTGCGGCATCATCCGCAGCCACAGCGCCTGCACCGCCTGCATCGCGGCGCGCGGGTCGCCGGTTGTCCGGATCGTCGTCATCGAGGTGCCGATCTTTTCCGGCTGACGGTAATAGATGTAATAGGTTGGCGGCAACGGGACACGCGGGGTGTCGAAGCGCATGTCGTCGACAACGCCGATGATGGTGCGCGGACGCTGGCCGCCGATCGTCTTGCCGACCGCGTCCTCCGGGCTGGCGAAGCGCAGCGTCGGCAGCGCACGGCGGTTGACGACGATGTTGAACCCCTTCGCCTGATCGCGACCCGCTGTATCGTCCTCGCCATGCGCCTCGTCGAACCAGCGCCCGGCCAACAGCCGCGTACCATGGGTTTCGAAGAAGCGCGGGCTGACCAACACCCATTTGAGCGACGGTCCAGGGCCGGCAACACCCGGCAATGGCATGTTGTCGCTGTTATCCTCGCCACTGCCTCCGGCCGCAGCGTTCGAGACGGTGACGTCCCTGACCTGCGGCAGCGCGCGGATCGCGGTCAGGATCGACGGCAGCCGGTCCTTGGGCACCGCCGAATCCGCGGTCGATTGCAACACGATCAACGCATCGCGCTGGAAACCGACGTCGCTCACGCGGATATGGCGGGTCTGCGCGACCAGCACCGCGGTCCCGATCATGAAGGCGATGGCGAGGCCGAACTGCCCGATCACCAGCGCCTCGCGGATGCGCGTCCCTGCGCGCCCGCCGCCGGGCGACCGTGCCGACGCCAGCACGGCGGCGGCGGGAAAGCGCGACAGCAGGATCGCGGGATAGACTCCCGCCAGCACCCCGACGACGACCGCCAGCACCACCAGCGCCGGCACGACGACGGCGTACGGCATGGTCAGCGACAGCCCGCCCGCGGCATTGACGAGCGGCAGGCCCAGCTCGGCAAGGATCAACCCGCCCAGCGCGGCGATGGCGACGGTCAGCACCGCTTCGCCGAGGAACTGGCGCACCAGCGTGCCGCGATCGGCGCCCAGCACCTTGCGCATCGCCACTTCACGGGCGCGCAGGCCGGCGCGGGCGGTGGCGAGGTTGATGTAGTTGACCACCGCGATCAGCAGCGTCAGCAGACCGACCAGCCCCAGCGTGGCGACGGTCATCCTGGCACTGCTGGTGTTCACACCGGCCGGTTCGAGGTGCAGGTCGGCAAGCGGCAACAGGTTCAGTTGCTGCGTCTGTGACGGCTTTTCGCCGATATCGGCCAGTTCCTTGCCGCGCCGGTCGACGAACGCGGTCAGCTTCGCCGCGAACCCGCGCGCCGCGGCGGGCGTGTCAAAACGCAGGAAGGTCTGCAGCGACGTGCTGCCCCAGTGATACCAGTTCTCGCTCGCCATATCGCGGGTGATCGGGACCAGTACCGACAGCTTGAAATCGCTGTTTTTGGGCAGGTCGCGGAACACGGCGGCGACGCGATAGGTCCGCACCTTGTCCATCGACAGGACCAAAGTCTGCCCGATCGGATCGCGGTCGCCGAAATAGGCGCGCGCGGTCTTCTCGTCGATCGCGGCATTGCCCGGCTGCGCCAGCGCGGTCGCAGCATCGCCCGCGACCAGCGGCAACGGCATCACCTGAAGGAAATTAGCGTCGACCTGTGCCGCGTCGACCTGCGTCGCGCGCCCCTCGGTCAGGATCGTGCCGGCATTGCCCCCGCCATTGATCCGCGTACCGACGACGCCCGGAAAATCCTCGCGCATCTGATCGAGCAGTCCGCCCATCGTCCACGCATAGGTGCCGTTCGCCGGGCTGTCGGGCAGGGTCCAGGTCGTCCGCACGATGTACGTCTTGTCGTAATCGGGCAGCCATTTCTCATAACCCGTCTCGAACCGGACATAGAGGCCGAGGATCAGAAACACCGCGATCCCGACCGCCAGCCCCCCGATGTTGAGCGCGGCATAGAGCTTGTGGCGCACAAGCGAGCGATAGAGCGACAGCAGCGCGAAACGGTTCATGGCTCCCCCCTCCCCGTTCAGCCGCAGGTGACGCGGGCCATGCCGCTTTTCGCGACCGAACAGGCCGGGCGTCCAGTGACGCTGACCCGCGCGATGCCGCTGGCGTCGATCCCCGCCGGTCCGTTCACCGCCGCGCGGACCGATCCGGTGCCGCTGGCGCGGACCGACAGGCCGGTGGTGGCCAGCGTCGACGTGTCGACATGTCCCGTCCCGCTGGCGGCGATCGCCAGTGCGTTGGCGCGGCCGGTGGCGGTGATGCGGCCGGTGCCGCCAAGCTCGAGCGACAGCCGCTGCGCCTGCACCCCCTTCAGCGTCGCGGTGCCGGTGCCCGACAGGGTGACGACCGCGCGGTCGGTCCGCAGGCCGTCGACCGACAGGTTGGCGGTGCCGCGCATCCGCGCCGCGAAGGTCGGGCCGTTCAGGCCGGCAATGCGGACCGACCCGGTGCCGCTCGCCTCGATCGCCTGCAGCCGTGGCAGGGTGACGCTGATCGTCGCGGCGGGCTTGCCCGCGCGGCTGTCGCAGCTGCCCTTGTCGCGAAGCAGCGTCAGCACCCGGCCGCGCACCGCGACGCCGATCGCGGCGAGCGACCCCGCCTGCCCCTCCGCCCGGACGGCGAAGCCCGCGCCGAAGCGGATGGCGACATGGTCGCAGCCCTGCACGACGATGCGGTCGAACCCGGCGGCGGCGAAGCTGCGCGTGGCACCCTGCGCCAGCGCCGGGGTTGGGATTGCGGAGGCGAGCAGTGCGAGGGTGAGGAGCGGTTTCATGGAAGGTCTCCGGTTGGGAGGGAAGGGGGAATGCGCCGCCGTCAGCCCGGGGGTACGCACGGGTTGGGGATGGGCTGCGGGAAAGCTCACATCGCCCGCATCGCGCTGGCGACGATCCGGCCATCCAGCATGTCGATCCGCCGCTTCGCCATGTCGGCATGGGCGGGCGAGTGGGTGACCATCACGATCGTCGCCCCTTCGCCGTTCAGCCCCATCAGGATGTTCATCACCTGCTCGCCATTGGCGGTGTCGAGATTGCCGGTCGGTTCGTCCGCCAGGATCAGTTTCGGATCGCCGACGATCGCGCGGGCGATGGCGGCGCGCTGCTGCTGCCCGCCCGACAATTGGTGCGGGAAATGGCGGGCGCGGTGGGCGATGCCGACCTTGTCCATGGCGGCGGCGACCCGTGCCTTGCGCCCTCCGCTGCTGGCCCCGGCATCGCCGCGATAGGCGAGGCCGAGCGCGACATTCTCCTCGATCGTCAGCTCGTCGATCAGGTTGAAGCTCTGGAACACGAAGCCGAGCGTCGATCCCCGGAACTTCGCCAGCTCGCTCTCGCCCATCGCCGCCAGATCCTGTTCGCCGAACAGGTACCTGCCCCCGGTCGGGCGATCGACGGTGCCGAGCGTGTTGAGCAATGTCGACTTGCCGCAGCCCGACGGCCCCATGATCGCGACGAACTCGCCTGCTTCGACATGGAGGTCGATGTCGGAGAGCGCGGTCGTCTCGACCTCGTCGGAGACATAGCGGCGCTGGATATTTTCTAAGCGGATCATGCACGTCCCTCCCTGATCAATGTTGTCCGGGGCCAATCGGCCTTCGGCTGCCGGTGCCCCTTCTCCCCTCCCTGACAAGGGAGGGGAGCTATTTGCTGCCCTATCGGATGTTGATGGTGTCGCCCTTCACGGTCGACAGGTTGCTGGTGACGATGCGGTCGCCGGGGTTCAGGCCCGACAGGATCTCGACCGCTTCCGGATTGCGCCGGCCGACCCGGACCGGGCGGCGCGTGGCATGGGTGCCGCCGGCATCGACGACGAAGGCGAACGCCCCGTTATCCGCCGCCAGCCACCCGCCGACCGGGGCGACCACCGCCTTCGACGCGGCGCCGAGCGTAATGCGGATGTCGATGGTCTGGCCGCGGTTGAGATTGGGCGCTTTTGCCGCTTGCGCGGGGCCGGCACCGCCATCGAACGTCAGTTCGATCCGAAAACGCCCGTCCTTCACCGCCGGCAGGACCTTGCTGACGGTCATCGCCATGCCGTCGGCCTTCGCCTTCTGCCCGACCGCCACGCGGCCGAGATAATATTCGTCGACATCGGCGGTCAGCTTCCACGACCCTTCGCTGTCGACCTGCCCCGCCGGATCGCCGGGTTTCAGCGTCTGGCCGGGTTGCAGCGTGAAGTTGGTCAGCCGCCCGGCCGCCGGCGCCCGCACCGTCAACGCCGACAGCCCGCCGCGCACCGCCGCGAGGTTGCCGGCGAGGCGCGCCTGCGTATCGGCCAGGCGCTGGCCCTGCGTCGCGGTGATCCGCGCCTCGGTCCCCGCCCCGCTGCGCAGCTGGGCGAGCCGGCGGGCCTGATAGTCGGCCTCGGCGCGATAGCCGGCGACCCCGGCCTCGGTCACGATCCCCTTGTCGAACAGCTGCTGGCGGATCGCCAGCTCGCGCCGCGCCTTGATGAGGTCGTACTCCGCCTGCGCGACCTGGGCCGATCGGTCGAGCCGGCTGCGCTCGATCCCCAGCCCTTCGCCGGCGATGCTGCCCAGCTGGCTGGCGATCGCCGCCTCGCGGGTCAGCACGTCGAGGCGCAGCTCGGGATTGGCGAGTGTGGCGAGCGGTTGGCCGGCGGCGACCATCGCGCCGTCCTGCACCAGCAATTGTTCGACCTGTCCGCCGGCCAGCACCCCGACCAGCGTGGTCAGGCGCGGGGCGACGGTGGCGCGCACCGGCAGGTAATCGTCGAACGGCTGCTGCGTCACCTCGCCGGTCTCGATCGCGCCGGCGGCGATGTCGGTCGATCCGGCGGCGGGCAGCCAGCGCCACAGCGCGACCGCCGCCAGCACGGCCGCGACAACGATCCATGTCGCACGCCGCAGCCACCAGGCGCGTTTCGGCCGTTCCACGCGGCGGTCCATCGCCGCGCCGGGCGGTGTTTCGGTGGTGCTTGCGCCCTGTGTCGCTTCGGTCATCATGGACCCAGTGTCACCGATCGGGGCGAAAAATCCTAAGTGCCTGCAATTCCATCACCTTCCCCCAACTGTCCGCCGGGTGACCGTCCGGACATGGACAGCCTGTCCGGAAATGGACAGTCGGCGGCGCCGTCAAGCGCCCTGTCGGTGCTGCTGGTCGACGACAATGCCAGCGTCGCCGAATCGATCGCGCTGGCGGTGCGGCTCGGCCGCCACCGGATCGACTGCGCTACGGGTCCGGAGGAGGCGCTGTCCCGCCTGGCCGCCGCCCGCTACGACGTGATCCTGCTCGACATGAATTACGGCGCGAACCGCACCGACGGGGCGGAGGGGCTGGCGCTGCTGGCACGCATCCTGGCCGACGACGCGCAAGCTGCCGTGGTGGTCATCACCGCGCATAGTGGCGTCAGGATCGCGGTGGAGGCGATGCGAGCGGGCGCGCGCGACTTCATCATGAAGCCGTGGCGCAATGCCGACCTGCTGGCGCGCATCGCCGCCGCCGCCGCACCGCGCACGGTGGCCGCGCCCGCCGCCCCCGCCCCGGTCGAGCCGGCGCGGCTGCTGGGCGACAGTCCGGCGATCGAGCGGTTGCGCGCGCTGGTCCGGCGGATCGGCCCGACCGGGGCGGGGGTGGTCGTCACCGGGCCGGCGGGATCGGGGCGCGGCCTGACCGCCGCCGCGCTCCACGCCGCCTCGCCCGATGCCGCCACGGCGATGCCGGTGATCGACCTGCGCGACGATGCGGCATGGGGGTTGCTCGACGGACCCGCGCCGACATTGCTGCTGCGCCATCCCGACCGGTTGGGGGAGGTGGCGCAGGCCCGCCTCCTCACCCGTATTCCGCCCGCGACCCGCTGCATCGCCATCGCCGACGACGCCGGCGGCATCCTCCCCGCGCTCGCCCGCCGCATCGCCACGGTCGAGATCGTGGTGCCACCCCTGGCCCAGCGCGAGGGCGACGCGCTGCTGCTCGCACGCCATTTCGCGCGACAGGCGGCGGCGCGCTACGGGCGGGCGGTGCCGGCCTTCACCGCGGCGGCGGAGGCGCGCATCCTCTCCGGGCCGTGGGTGGACGAGGTGCGGGGCCTGAGCGCCGCGATCGAGCGCGCGATCCTGCTGGGCGAGGGCGAGGTCATCGACGCGACCTTGCTTGGCCCCGTGGCGGTAGCGCCGGTGGCGGAGGCGCCCGCCGCCCGCTTCGACCTCGACGGGAACGAGCGCGCGGTGATCGAGGCGGCCCTGCTCGAACATCGCCACAATGTGTCCCACGCGGCGGCGGCCTTGGGGCTGAGCCGGGGGGCGCTGTACCGGCGGATGGCGCGGCATGGGTTGTAGGGTGGGCAGGCGCGTCCCTCCGGGCGAGCGCGTCACCGGGGAGAGAGGGTGGCCGGCGGCGGTGTCCTCCATTGGCGTCACCCCAGCGCAGGTTGGGGTGACGTGCGGTGGAGGAGAGGCGACCACCCTCCCCGCCCCTCACCGTCCCCCCGCGCAGGCGGGGGGCCAGAGCCAAGCAGAACCACGGTCGCGGTCAACAACCCTGGACCCCCGCCTGCGCGGGGGTACGATGGGTATGGCGATAGCTCCCCTTGGCCCCCTTCCCCGTACCCCGGCGCAGGCCGGGGTCCAGTTGGGGAGGGCAGCGAGATGCGGACAAGCCTTCCCAACTGGACCCCGGCCTGCGCCGGGGTACGCGCGCATTGGGGGAAGCACCCGCCATGCTGACCTCCGAACGGCGCCGCGCGCTCGCGACCCTCGCCTCGGGCGCCGCCCCGCCCAGCGTGAGGGCGACGCCCGAGGCGAGGGTCGCGAGCGCGTGGCTGCTGGCGCTGGGCTGCTGGATGGCGCTGCGGCAGGCGCCCGCCCCTGCCCCGGCCGCACCGGCGCGCGATACCTGGCCGATCGCGGCGCTGCTCGACCAGGTGCCGGTCCCGCTGCTGCGGATCGAGGGCGGGCAGGTCCGCGCGATCAACCGGGCGGCGCGCGCGCTGTTCGTGGCGGACGACCGCATCCCCGCCCCGCCGCCGGCGCTGGCCGACCCCGGCGCCACCCATGTGCGCCATGCCGGGCGACGCTGGCGGATCGATGCGGTGACCTTGAGCGATGCCACCCGCCTCGCCGCGCTGATCGACATCGATGCCGAGGAACGCGCCGCGCAGGACCGCGCGCAGGACGAGATGGTCGACATCCTCGGCCATGAGCTGCTGAACGGCCTGTCGCCGATCGTGTCGCTGGCCGACAGCGCGGTGACCGCCGCGCAGCAGGGCGACGCGATGCTCGGCGACATCCTCGCCACGCTTGCCCGCCGGGTCGAGGGGCTGGAGGGCTTTACCCGCGCCTATCGCCAGCTCGCCCGCCTGCCCGATCCGGTAGTGGCACCGGTCGCGCTGGACGAACTGGCCGAGGATCTGGCGCGGCTGTTCGCGGCGCGCTTCGGCGGGAGCGTCGCGCTGGCGATCGAGGCGGACGGCACCGCGACCCTCGACCGCGACCAGATGGTGCAGGCGCTGTGGGCGCTGCTGCAGAACGGCGCGGAGGCGGCGCTGGTGGCCGATCCACCGGCGCGGGTGGCGTTGCGGTTGCAGGGCGACGGAGCATTCACCGCCGAGGTTCGCGACAGCGGCGCGGGCGTGGCGGCGGCCGATCGGGCGCGGATTTTTCGACCTTTTCATACCGATAAGACAGGCGGATCGGGCATCGGCCTGACGCTCGCCCGCCGCATCGCGCGGGCGCATGGCGGGGAACTGGCGCTGCTCGACACCGGCGAGACCGCGTTCCGGCTGACGGTGCCGGCGTGATCGACATGTCGACAGGTAGAGGGGTCGACGGGGGTAGTGCGCAGACATCCTGCGATTTTGCCGCAAATTCACCTTCCCCTTCACCCGGTCGTACCCCCGCGCAGGCGGGGGTCCAGGGTCCGGAACGCAGGCCGCTGTTCCATGCGGCTCTGGACCCCCGCCTACGCGGGGGTACGGTGGTGATCGGGGTACCGGCATACCGAACCATGTCGCCGACATGTCGACACTTCGACCTGTCGGATCGTCGATGAGCGACCCCAGCCATGGCTGGGAGGCGGTGGCCGAGCGTTTCGCCGCGGTCCGCAGCGACGTCGGCGCGGACGTCGTGCGGCGCTGGGCGACCGAGCTGCCCGCCGGGGGCAGCGTGGTCGATATCGGCTGCGGCACCGGGCGGCCGATCGCGGTGGCGCTGGCCGGGGCGGGGCTGGCGGTGGCGGGGATCGACCCCTCCCCCAGCCTGCTCGCCGCGTTCCGCCATGCCCTGCCCGGGGCGCCGGCGGCGTGCGAGACGGCGGAGGAGAGCGGCTATTTCGGGCGGCGCTTCGACGGCGCAGTGGCGATCGGGCTGTTGTTCCTGCTGCCGCCCGCGACGCAGGCGGTGGTGATCGACCGGGTCGCGGCGGCGTTGCGGCCGGGCGGGCGGTTCCTGTTCAGCGCGCCGCGCGTCGCGTGCCGCTGGACCGATACGCTGACCGGGCGGGAGTCGCGGTCGCTGGGCGAGGCCGGGTATCGCGCGCTGCTGGAGGGTGCGGGGTTGCGCTTGCGCGGCAGCCATGCGGACGAGGGCGGCAATCATTATTTCGCGGCGGTCGGGTAGGGCGGCGTGGTCCGCGCGGCCGGTGGCGTAGCGCGGTGCAGGCGGGGGCTGGCCGATCCCTTCGCCAAATGTGGTCGAAAGGTGGCAAAGTTCACGAAGTTCACACTCGCACGGCGTTTGCCGCAGCGCGTGGCGGGGGGATGGGCGACGACGATGGGACAGAGCGTGGGCGGGAGCCTGTCACGGCCGGGCGGTGTAGGAAAGCGCCGGTCCGGCATGCGGGGCACGCCGCCCTGCCTTCATCCTTCCGTTCGCACCATGGTCGACCTGTCGACAGGTCGACACGCGGTCAATGGCCGTAGCGCTTGATCCCGCGCTGGCGCAGCTTGCGGCGTTTGCGGCGGTGCAGCATGACGGCGAGCGCCGGCCCGCCGATCAACAGCACGACGCCGATAATGGCATAGGCGAGGAGTTCGCGGGAGAGGTCCATGTGGGTTTCTTGCAATCCGCGAACCGGATTGTCCATGCCGGACATTAAGTGTCGGTAATGAAAATACGGGTGTTCGCCGCCGAAATATGCCGCATCACCGCACGCCGTGTCGACAGGTCGACGAACCGACAGATCGACATGTCAGTCGCCGATCGGACTTTCGCCATATTTGCGAAGGACATCGTTGAACGCCTCCGCCATCAGCGCCTGCAGGCTGCGGTCCTGTCGCCGCGCGAGCATGTGCATCGCCAGCGACATGTCGGGCGTGAAGAAGCCGGCGATCTGCTTGCGGCCCTGGCGGCTTGCCGGGCCTTTCGCCTCCGATTCGGGTGCCGGGGCAGCGGCGGCGACCTTTGCGGGTGCGGGGGCGGGGGCGATGGCGCTGCGGTCGCGCAGGTTGGCGAAGGACGGCTTGCGGCTCATGACGCGACCTTTTTGAAACGGGGGGCAGCCATGTCGAGCTGTCGACATGTCCACTTGTAGAGTTCGCGAACCTCCTCCGCCGCCTTGCCGGCGGGTTCGCTTTCCATCACCGTCCGCCCCTCGGCGCTGGCATGGCGATACGCCGCGCGATCGGGCAGCAGCACGGGACAGGGCGGCGTGCCGAACCCGTCGACCAGCTCGCCCGCCTCCTGATAGATGCGCGGCGCATTGGGCGGGCCGGCGGTGAACACGACGAACGCCGGGCGGCGCAGCAGCTGCACCAGCTTGGCCGTCGTCTGGATCGCCGACAGGTCGAAGGCGCTGGGCCGGCACGGGATCAGCACCAGGTCGGCCGCCTCCACCGCCGCGCGCGCCGCGCTGTCGGCATGCGGCGGGGTGTCGATCACGATCACCTCCGCCCCCTGTTCCTTCGCCGCCGCGATCTTGGCGGCCAGGCGGGGCGGGGGGCTGTCGATCACCTCGGGCGGGGCTTCCTGGCGCCACGCCGCCCATTGGCTGGCGGTCGCCTGCGGATCGGTATCGACGACCAGCGCGACCCGGCCCGAAGCCTGTGCGGCGGCGGCGAGATGCAGCGCGAGCGTTGTCTTGCCCGCGCCGCCCTTCTGACTGATGATCGCGATGGTCGGCATGTCGGCGCTTCTACGTGTCGACATGCCGACAGGTCAATATGTCGAGCATCCGGTCAGGATCGTTACGCCCCCGCTTGCACTGCGCGGACGCTATTGATAACTACTATCATCCGCATTGCGGGATAGGGGAAGGTCATCATGTCTGTTTTATCGATCGTCGCGGCGCTTGCCGTGGCGGCGCCCGGTGCTGCGCCAGGTGCATCCACCGCCGCCGCCGAAACCGATCCGCAGGAAATCGTCGTCACCGGCGCCGCGCAGGACAGCGGCTATGTCCCGCAGGGCAGCGCCATCGCCAAGACGCCGGCACCGTTGCGCGACCTGCCGCAATCGGTGGCGGTGATCGGGGCGGAGGTACTGCGCGACCAGCGCGCGCTGTCGGTGCAGGATGCGTTGAAGAACGTCGCCGGGGTCGGCTTTTCGTCGGGGGACGGACAGCGCGACCAGGTGACGATCCGCGGCTTTTCGGCGATCGCCGACCAATATGTCGACGGTTTCCGCGACGACGGCCTGTATTATCGCGACCTGTCGAACGTCGAGCGGATCGAGGTGGTGAAGGGTCCGGCGGCGGTGCTGTACGGGCGCGGATCGTCGGGCGGCCTCATCAACCGCGTCACCAGGAAACCCGATGGCGACGTGACCAGCGTCGCGATCACCGGCGGATCGTTCGGCAATGTCCGCGGCGAATTCGACGTCGGACGGGTCGATGGCGATGTGGGCGTGCGCGTCACCGGCGCCTATCAGGACAGCGACAGTTTCCGCGAACAGGGGCTGCTCCGCCGCACCGCCATCGCGCCGTCCTTCCTGTTCGGGCGGGGCAGGCCCACGTCGCTGCTGGTGCAGGCCGACTACCTGACCGACCGGCGGGTCAACGACTTCGGCATCCCGGCGGTGAACGGCCGCCCGGTCGCGGTCGATTCGAAGACCTATTATGGCGCCGCCAATGCCCGCAGCGCCGACGCGGTCCGCTCCGAAGTGCTGGGGCAGGGCGCGACGTTGCTCCACCGGTTTTCGGACAGCCTGTCGCTTCGCAACGGCTTTCGCCATTATGGCTATACGCTCCACCGCCGCAACACGCTGCCCAGCGCCGTCAACGCCGCCGCGCGGACCGTGACGCTCAGCCATGGCGGGATCGACCGGGTCGAGGATGGCTGGTCGAACCAGACCGAACTGACCCAGCGCGTGGGCATCGCCGGCATGGATCACGCCATCCTGTACGGCGTGGAGATCGCGCGGCAGGTGAAGGACGCGCGGACCGTCGCCACCCGCGTCGTCGCGGTCACGTCGCTGACCGATCCGGTCAATCCGGTGGTGAACAACGCCGCGTTCACCGCGCTGTCGGCGAACCAGCGCAACCGGCTCGACACCACCGGCTTCTATGTCCAGGACCTGGTCGATATCGGCCATGGGCTGAAGGCGCTGGTCGGGCTGCGCCACGACATCTATCGCCAGCGCACCGACCAGCGGCTTGCCGGGCAGAGCGATTTCGCGCGCACCGACCGCAACTGGAGCCCGCGCGCCGGCCTCGTCTTCCAGCCCGACGCCGCGCAATCCTATTATGCGTCGTGGAGCCGCAGCTTCCAGCCTTCGGCCGAGCAGTTCGGGCTGGCCGCGACCAATGCCGACATCGCGCCCGAGGAAACCGTCAACCGCGAGATCGGCGCGAAATATACGCTGCTGGGCGGGCGGCTCGGGCTGCAGGCGGCCGGGTTCATCCTGAAGCGCACCGGCATCAAGGGGACCGATCCGGTCACGCAGCGCGTGCTGCCGATCGGGACGCAGCGCACGCGCGGCGTGGAGCTGTCGGGGCAGCTCGACCTGGATGGCTGGCGCGCGGTGGCGGGCTATGCCTATCTCGATGCGAAGGTCGTCGCCTCGGCCACGCCGGCGCTGATCGGGCGCGGGGCGACGCTGACGCCGACGCATCAGGCCAATGTGTCGCTGGTGCGCGATTTCGGATCGTTCGGCTTGGGTGGCGGCGGCAATGTCGTCGGCGACCGCTGGGCCGATCCGGCGAACACCACCACGCTGCCGGGCTATGTCACCGCCGATGCGCTGGCATGGGTCGATGTGAGCAAGGCGGTGCGGGTGCAGGTCAATGGCTACAACCTGTTCGACCGCCGCCATATCGTGTCGGGCCATGGCAGCTCGCCGCTGCTCAACATGCCAGGTAGCCCGCGATCGGTGCTGGTGACGGCGCGGGTGGGGCTGTAGCGGGCAGGCCCTTTCCCTGCGGCGCGCCTTGCCGCAGGATGGTGCCACCAGGAATGTCGCCATGTCGACATGTCGACCGATAGAGGTGTTGCCGATGATGCGTGGATGGTGCGTGCTCCTCCTCCCCCTCGTGCTGGCCGCCGCTCCCGGCCCGGCGACCGGCGTCAAATGCCGCATCGCCGTCGAGGGCGGGCCGGTGATGGGGGGCTGGGCGGCGGATGCCGCGCGGGACTGGCCGACGGGCTGGGCGCGGGGCGGGTGCGGGCGCCGCTTGGAACAGGCGTGTTCGCCGGCCGCGCGCGGGCCGGGCAGGCAAGCTATGGCATCGTCGTGATGGACGATAACGGATGGATGATGGTGGCGACGACGCCCGAGCCGGAGCGACCCGGCATCGACCAGGCGGCGGCAACCTCCGAACGCGCCTTCCAGAACAGCTTCGCCGGCGCCACCGCCGCCGCCGAAGCGCACCACCGCGCGGGCAACGAAGCGTCCGCGCGCTACTACCGGCAATTGCGCAAACAGCTGATCGACGGTCAGCCGGAATAGCGCGTCAGTGCACCGTTCCTGCGGCACGGTCGACGCCGATCAGCTTGGCGTCGATATCCAGATGGCGGACCGCCTTCTCGACGATCTTGGTGGTGAACGGCGGGAAGAAACTTCCGAGAACGGGGTAACGCGCGATCTCTTCGTCGGTGGCCGGGCGCTTGGGTTGCTCCCTGGTCAAGTCGACCAGTTGATAGACCGGCCGCGAATGCATGATGAAGAACGGATTTTTCGGCCGAACGTCTCCGGGCATATGGCAGGGCGTCACCTTCCATTGCTTGTCGGCGATCTCCCGATGCCGCACGAATGGGGCGACCGGCGCTTCGAGTATGACGCCGATGGCCGCCGCGTGCGCGAACTGATCGGCGCGGGCGAGGGACGCGAGCGTCGCTATCGCTGGGACGGGGCGGGGCACCTTGCCGAGCTGATAGAACGGTCGCGCAGCGGTACGCGCATCCATCGCTACGGCTATGACGCGCTCGGCCGGCGGGCGTGGAAGGATGTGGCGATCCTGCCGCCCGATGCCGCCAATGAAGGTGGCGATCCACCGGCCCCCGCCTTTACCCGCACCCATTTCCTGTGGGACGGCGACGTGCTGCTGGCCGAGGCGAGTGCGCCTGCAGGGGAGGCCCCCGCCGACCCACTGGCGACGCTGTACCCCCACGAGCCTGCCAGTTTCCGGCCGCTGGCGATCGCCCGGCGCGATGCGAACGGCGTGGTGCTGCACCATTACCAGCTCGACCGACTGGGCACGCCGCAGGAACTGGTCAACGACAATGGCGTCGTGACGTGGCGCGCCGAGCTATCCGCCTGGGGTGCGGTAGCGCGGGTCGCGGAGGCGGAAATCGACAATCCGCTGCGCTTCCAGGGGCAATATGAGGATGCCGAAACGGGCCTCCTCTACAACCGCCATCGCTATTACGACCCCCATGTCGCCCGCTACACCGCCCCCGACCCGATCGGTTTCGAAGGGGGAATCAACGTCCACGCCTATGTGCCCGACCCGACGAGTTGGGTGGATCCGCTGGGATTAGCTTGCGCTCTTGGTACTCGCTTCTCCGAAGCACAGTGGCAGGCCCCAACGCAAGGAACGGGTCATGAATACAAAGTCTATCAGCAAGATATAGACTGGGGGCCTAAAAATAAAGGGTGAAACAAATCTCTCACTCGCCCGGCAAGTAAGAGCACCCTATATTGAGAAGAACGGAATATTAGAATGAATAGATCTACATCACTCGAGACAAGATGCGAGAGTATCACTTTTTGAACTAAGCCAATCTACACACCGCGCACCTAGAAATGCAGGAGGAGCGGCTTTTCATCCTTATAGATCAAACAAAAATCCGCACTATCCCGTAGATCGTGTAAAATTCCGTATCGATAGAAAGCAATATTGGATCGATCGAGCAGTAGGAGTAGCACCTTGATACCAGAAAATATCAAAACGAAAATCGAAAAGCAACCCGGTGAGGTGCATCGTGATGCATCTAGCAAGGCACGTGCACAGCGCGCATTATCCAAACTCGGAGTTGAACAAGAAAGCTCCTTCGCAAAAATATACCTTGAATACGATATTTCTGTAATTCAGAGCAAACAGACTATAGAGTTGCTAGATATATGCTTTCCTGACGAGGATGAGATATTATCTGCCACGCGATTTGGACGCGAAATTTACGACGTTCCCGAAGGATATCTATGCCTTACATCGGGTGAGGGCGAAGGATTCTTCTTGTACGAAATCGAAACAGGTCGAATTTTCGATTTGGACGTCGATGACATGGACGTACTGAGTAAAGATGATCGCCAAGCCCGGTGGAACGATTTCTATGAACTTTTCGAATGGTATCTGCCGTGAGATCATGCGGATGACATCATCCGCGAACGCGCCATAGATGGCAGCATGACAATGTCGAACGATCTCCTGCGGCAAGCCACAGCGAAGGCAGACGCTATCGCCGACGAACTGAATGCCACCGACACCACGCAGCCACCTCCGGAATGGGCTGTTCCCGTTCGTTCCAAAGCCGAACCGGTACCCGAACAGGTACCGACGCTGGCCGAAGGGGTATTCCGCCCGATCAGTAGGATGCTGCGCGAACGCTTTGCTGCATTCGGACGCTAGCGCATCGCGACGCATGGGCACTGGCTCTCGATATCCGACATGGTGGCATGGTGGGAAGTACCGAGCGATCCGCTGTTGCAGGAAATTCGCGAGATACGCGACGCTGGGGAAAGCGGTTGGCCGAACGACGCATCGGCGCTGTTTCGGCCCGACCGCCTGTCACTTTTCGCCGGCAGCGACGTATCGAACGAGAAAATCTACCTGCTCTGGCTGGACTGCGCGCCAGAGCCGGAACTCTGGGTCTATGATTCCAACGACGAGGCCCGGCCGCCTATCTCGCAGCGTATCTTACGGACGACCTCACGGCGTTCGAGCGCTCATGGCGGGCGTGATCGCCGACCGCATCGAAGCCATCGCGGCCGCCACCCTCACCGCAGCAGATTGGCCCTGGCCAGCTCGATCACCTCGTCGCCGCGCCCGCTCATGATCGCGCGCAGCGTGTAGAGGCTGAAGCCCTTCACCTGCTCCGCCTTGATCTTGGGCGGCATGGCGAGTTCCAGCGTCTCGGTCACGACATCGACCAGCGCCGGGCCGGCATGGGCGAAGGCCGCGCGCAAGGTCGCTTCCAGTTCGTCGGAGCGGGTCACGCGGGCGCCGAAGAACCCCATCTGCGCCGCGATCGCGCCGAAATCGGGGTTCTTCAGTGCGACATTGGTGTCGACATAGCCCGCCGCCTTCTGCTCCAGCTCGACGAAGCCGAGCGTCGCATTGTTGAAGACGACGATCTTGATCGGCAGCCCCATCTGCACCGCGGTCAGCATGTCGCCCATCAGCATGGTCAGCCCGCCATCGCCCGACAACGACACCACCTGCCGCCCCGGACAGGCCGCCTGCACGCCCAGCGCCTGCGGCATCGCATTCGCCATCGACCCGTGGTTGAACGATCCGATCAGCCGCCGCCGGCCGTTCATCGTCAGGTAGCGCGCCGCCCAGACCGCCGGCGTGCCGACATCGACGGTGAACGCCGCATCGTCGGCCGCGACCGCGTCGAGCACCCGCGCGACATATTGCGGATGGAGCGGCCTGTCCCCGTCACGCGGGGTGGCGAGGTCGTCCAACCCCTTGCGCGCCTTGGCATAATGGGCGCGCGCGCTGGTCAGGAAGGTGTCGTCGCGGCCGGGTGCGATCAGCGGGGTGAGCGCCGCCGCCGTTTCGGCCACGTCGCCGACGATGCCGAGGTCGATCTGCACCCGCCGGCCGAGCGCGGAGGGGTCGCGGTCGACCTGCGCGACCTTGGCCTTATCCGGATAGAAGTTGCGATAGGGAAAGTCGGTGCCGAGCATCAGCAGCGTGTCGCATTCCATCATCGCGTGATAGCCCGACGAAAAGCCGATCAGCCCGGTCATGCCGACGTCATAGGGGTTGTCCCATTCGATCCACTCCTTAGCCCGATAGGCATGGACGATCGGCGCCTTGAGCTTCGCCGCCAGCGCGACGACTGCGTCATGCGCGCCCGCCACGCCCGCACCGCAGAGCAAGGTCACCGCCTGCGACCCGTTCAGCAGTTCGGCGAGGCGCTCGATCTCTTGCCGCTGTGGCACGATACGCGGGGGGAGGGGGGCGGCGAAGTCGGCGCGGGCATTCTTCGGGGCGTCCTGCAAGGCGACGTCGCCCGGGATCACCAGCACCGCCACGCCCTGTTGGCCGATCGCGGTGCGCAGCGCCCGGTGGAGCAGTTCGGGCAGCTGTTCGGGGGTCTGCACCATCTCGCAGAAATGGCTGCATTCGCGGAACAGCTCGGTCGGGTGCGTCTCCTGGAAATAGTTCAGGCCGATCTCGCTCGACGGGATATGCGCGGCGATGGCCAGCACCGGCACGCGGTTGCGCTGGCAGTCGAACAGCCCGTTGATGAGGTGGAGGTTGCCCGGCCCGCAGCTGCCCGCGCACACCGCCAGCCTGCCCGTCGCGGCCGCCTCCGCCCCGGCCGAAAAGGCGGCGACCTCTTCGTGGCGGACATGCATCCAGTCGATCTGCCCCGACCGGCGCAGACTGTCGTTGATTGCGTTCAGGCTGTCCCCGGTCACGCCCCAGATGCGCTCGACGCCGGCGGCGATCAGCGTGTCGGTGATGAGGTCGGCGATCTGCATGGGGGTCCCTTCCCGGAAATGACGTTCGGGAGGGGAAACCAGCGGGCGCGCGATTGGCTTCGTGCGAAGTGCGCAAGGCGGGTTGCGGAGGCGGGGCAATGCCTACAGGCTTCCCAGCAACGCTAAGTGCGACGATGACCAAGCGTCGTAGCCGCTATGATTGAAGGCCGGGAATCTTTCCGTAGAAGTGTATCATTGGCGGATGGCACCGATATGGTCGAAAGGACGCGGAATGGCGATACGATCGCAAGCAGTTCGGAAACCAGGCGGCGGACTCGATCGAAAGGCTTTGGTGAAGGTAGTCGACAATGTCCCAGCAACGCGGGGCATGGGTGTCCTCCTTCGCCATGAAGGCCGCATCGAGAAGCTGCGAGGTGCCGATGCTGCGGGTGGATCCATCCTGTTCGAATTACGTGAACGTCATATCAATTCCGCCTATCTGGCGCCATTTAATCCCGATCGCATACCATCACTTACGGCCGGCCAGCGACAGGCAGGCTGGAGCGTTCTGGCTCCTGGGGTAAAGTCCGTACCGTATCGATTTCCGCAACAATCACGCACAGGGTCATCACTCACGCGGCCGATCTCTCGTGTTCCCAATCGAAATTCGCATAGCGTGCCGCCCAAGGAGTGGCGCTCGCTTGGCTTGAATTGTGCTGGAGCGGCAATTGGCTGGATTGGGGTGGTAGGAACAGGCATGCTTGCCCCGTTTACGGGCGGACTTTCCGGCTTGGCGACGGTGGCCTTGTATGCCGGCGCCTTGGCCGGAACCGGGCAATGTGTTGCGTCCGTCTACCGCGTGAACAATGCGGCCCGCGGACGCAGCAACATCAATGACGAACTGGACAAAAGCCGCGCGTATCAGTGGTCCATGCTTGGAGCCGATGCGATCGGGTTGTACGGAGCAGGTGCTGCGCTGCGCGGCGCAGCAGCGACCGGAAAGGCTCTCAAGAGCGTCGGAGCTACCGGCGGTGACCTGCTTGCGCGGTCCCTGCCACGCGCGGTTCGTGGCGATCTGTCGATCGCGCTCGGTATCAATGGCATGAAGCTTGGCACGCGGATGATTAACAAAGTCGTCCGCCAACGGCTGCTGGACGGTGCCGGCGGGGTGCTTGGCGTCGTCAGCAGTATGGACGGCGGCATCATCCGTGAATTGATCATCTGGGTAATCGGCGATCCCGAGAAAGCCGCTGCATGACCGACCCCTATCTGGATCGACTAAAGCGCGACCGGGGCACCACCTGGACATTGTCGGCCGCAGTATTCGGCATCGTCCCGATCATGGTGGGAATCGTCACGATCCTGCTGCCCGGGCCGCATATCGATCTGCAGGTCAATCCGCTCTACTGGATCATCCTGTTGATCCCCATGCCCTGGTGCTGGAAGATGTTCGGCTACGACACGAGCGCCCTTCGAACGGTCCGGCCGATGCTGTGGGCGACACCGATCCTGGCCTGTCTGGTGGCCGGCGTCGCATGGGCCATGCACATCGACATGGTTCCCTATTGGTGGATGATCGTCGCCACGCTCGTGACGTCGGCGGTCGGGCTGATCGCCTATCCCCATAGCATGCTTGCCAAGGAACCTCCGCCGCGGTGATGGTGCCGGTATTGTGACCGGGGTCCGGCCCCCTCCCCATCGCGGGGAAGGGGGCCGATACCTTACGCCAGCGTCCGCACCTTCGGCTCGCGGTCCCAGTAGCGCTGCTTAGCGGCCTCGACGAAGCCGGTGAGGTCGGTAACGCCTTCGTCCGGCTCCACCCCGGCCTTGTCGAGCAGCGGTTTCGCGTCGGCATTGTGGCCGATCGCCTTCAGATGGCCGAAGGCGTCCATCACCCATTGGACCGCGGCACCTTCCTTGGTCAGCTTCTGCGCCGCTTCGGCCGACAGCAGTACCGCGCAGGCGTCGACCGTGACCGAGGGCTGGCCGAACAGCTGCGCGTCGGCGGCGATGGTCGATCCGTCGGACAGCGGCACCTTGCCGACCTTGGGCGCGATGGTCATCGCGTTGCCGCCGGCCGCCTTGATCGCGTCCTTCAGCGTCTTGAGGTCGCCCGCATCGCTGCCGTCTGCGATCAGGATGCCGACATTGCGCCCCTCCAGCGTGTGCAGCTCGCGCGGACCGCGGATGATGCGCAGCGCGGGCGAGGGGTCCATGTCCATGACCGGCACCTTGGTCGGCGACGCGGCGGGCAGGTCCATGGCGAGGCCGTCGGCGACGCGCTGGGCGAGATCCTCGTCGACGTTGCGCAGATTGGCGAGCATCGCGGTGCGGATGTGCTCGAGGCTGACCTTCGACAGTTCGAACACGAGGGCGGAGGCGATATGCGCCTGTTCCGCCGGGTCCATCGAGCGGAAGAACAGCCGCGCCTGGCTGTAATGGTCGGCGAAGCTTTCGGGGCGGATGCGCAGCTTCTGGCCCTGTTCTTCGGACGGGAAGGTCTTGTAGCCCTTGTCCGGGTCCTCGCGCGCGCCGGCTTCCTCGCCGGCCTTCGCCAGGCTGTTCGGCTCGTAATTGGCGCGTCCCTTGGGCACCGCCATCTGCATATGGCCATCGCGCTGCTGGTTCAGGAATGGACACCCTGCCGCCGCGGCGCGGCCCTTCGCCGCATTGATCGGCAGCTGGTGGAAATTGACCGAACCGAGCCGCGACAGCTGCGTGTCGGTATAGCTGAACAGCCGCCCTTGCAGCAGCGGGTCGTTCGAGAAGCCGATGCCGGGGACGACATGGCTCGGCACGAACGCCGCCTGTTCGGTTTCGGCAAAGAAATTGTCGGGATAGCGATCGAGCACCATCCGCCCGACGATCCTGACCGGCAGGACCTCTTCGGGAATGATCTTGGTCGCGTCGAGCACGTCATAGGGCAGGCTGTCGGCGAATTCCTCGTCGAACAGCTGCACGCCCAGTTCCCATGTCGGGAAATCGCCGCGGTCGATCCGTTCGAACAGGTCGCGGCGCTGGAAATCGGGGTCGGCGCCGGCGATCTTGACCGTCTCGTCCCAGATGGTCGAGGCGAGGCCGGCCTGGGGCTTCCAGTGGAACTTGACGAAGGTCGATTTCCCTTCGGCATTGATGAAGCGGAAGGTGTGGACGCCGAACCCCTCCATGTTCGCGAAGGTGCGCGGGAGCGTGCGGTCCGACATCGCCCACATCACCATGTGCGTCGATTCGGGCATCAGCGAGATGAAGTCCCAGAAGGTATCGTGCGCGGTCGCCGCCTGCGGATAGCCGCGATCGGCCTCCATCTTGGCAGCGTGGATCAGGTCGGGGAACTTGATCGCGTCCTGGATGAAGAACACCGGGATATTGTTGCCGACGAGGTCCCAATTGCCCTCGCGCGTGTAGAATTTCACCGCGAAGCCGCGCACGTCGCGCGGCGTGTCGACCGATCCGGCACCGCCCGCGACGGTCGAGAAGCGGGTGAACACTTCGGTCCGCTGGCCCTTCTTCTGGAACAGGTCGGCGACGGTCACGTCCGCCAGGCTGTCGGTACATTCGAAATAGCCATGCGCCGCGCTGCCCCGCGCATGGACGATCCGCTCCGGAATCCGCTCATGATCGAAATGGTTCATCTTCTCGCGGAAGACTTCGTCCTCGATCAGCACCGGGCCGCGTGGCCCCGCCTTCAGCTGGTTCTGATTGTCGCTGATCGGCGTGCCGTGGTTGGTGGTCAGCACCGGATGATCGGCATCGGTCACCTGATGGGTTTCGCCGCCATTGCCGGCGTTGAGAGCAGTCGTGGTCATGGGGGAATCCTTGGGAGACGGAGTTCGTCCCTCAACGTCCCGGCGGAGCGGGGAGTTGCGCCGCTTGCCAGATCGGCAAGAAATATCAGGGGGATGCGACCGGGCGTGACGCTGCCCTCTGCCGTACCCCCGCGCAGGCGGGGGTCCAGGGCGGCAATCGCCGACATTTGCGCCTGTGACCCTGGATCCCCGCCTGCGCGGGGATACGGTCGCAGGCCTTGCCCGACCCCATCCCCCCGGCTACAGCGCAGCCATTCGCAAGGACCCGGTGCAATTCCGGGTGGCTATTCCGGCCGCCGATCCGCCGGACAACATCCCCGCATGCTACCGAACCCGCGCCCTTGTGATGCGCCATGCGGCCCGATGTGGAATTTCCATGACCTTCGATTTCGCAACCTATCGCCGCCAATGGTTCGGCGGTGCCGCCGGCATACGGGCGGACATCCTCGCCGGCATCGTCGTCGCCCTCGCGCTGATCCCCGAAGCGATCGGCTTTTCGATCATCGCCGGGGTCGATCCGCGCATCGGCCTGTACGCCTCGATCGCGATCGCGATGACCATCGCGTGCATCGGCGGGCGGCCGGGCATGATCTCCGCCGCGACCGCCGCCGTCGCGGTGCTGGTGGGGCCGCTGGTCCGCGAGCATGGCGTCGAGTATCTGTTCGCCGCGACGATCCTGATGGGCGTGATCCAGATCGCCGCCGGGCTGCTGCGGCTCGACTGGGTGATGCAGTTCGTGTCGCGGTCGGTCATCACCGGCTTCGTCAACGCGCTCGCCATCCTGATCTTCCTGGCGCAGCTGCCGCAGCTGATCGGGGTCAGCTGGCACAGCTATGCGCTGATCGCACTCGGTCTCGCCGTCATCTACCTGCTGCCGCGCGTGACCCGCGCGGTGCCGTCGCCCCTGTTCGCGATCCTCGTGCTGAGCGGCATCAGCATCGCGCTGGGCCTGCCGGTCAACACGGTGGGGGACATGGGCAAGCTACCGGAAGGATTGCCGAATTTCGCCTTGCCGCAGGTGCCGCTGACGCTCGAGACGCTGCGCATCATCCTGCCGACGGCGCTGACCATGGCCGCGGTCGGGCTGCTCGAATCGCTGCTGACCGCGCAGATCGTCGACGACATGACCGACAGCGACAGCGCCAAGGCACAGGAATGCGCAGGGCAAGGCGGCGCCAATATCGTCGCCGCTTTGTTCGGCGGCATGGGCGGCTGCGCGATGATCGGCCAGTCGGTCATCAACGTCACCTCGGGCGGGCGCGGGCGGCTGTCGACCTTCGTCGCCGGCGCCTTCCTGTTGTTTTTGCTCGCCGTTCTCGGGCCATGGGTCGGGCGGGTGCCGATGCCGGCGCTGGTCGCGGTGATGATCATGGTGTCGATCGGCACGTTCAGCTGGAATTCGCTGGCCAATCTGCGCCGCCATCCGCCGACCTCGTCGATCGTCATGCTGGTGACGGTCGCGGTCGTCGTCGCGACGCGCGACCTGTCGCTGGGCGTATTGGCGGGCGTGCTGCTGTCGGGGGTATTCTTCGCCGGGAAAGTCCAGCGGATGTTCGCCGTCGCGCGCCACGCCGACGCGGCGGGCGTGACCTATCGCGTGACGGGGCAGATCTTCTTCGCCTCGGTCGACCGCTTCCGCCGGGCCTTTGGCGTCGAAGGCGCGGTGCCGGTGACGATCGATGTCGCGGCGGCGCATTTCTGGGACATTTCCGGGGTCGATGCGCTCGACAAGATCGTCGCGCGGCTGCGCCAGGGCGGCGCGGTGGTCACGGTGACTGGCTATAACCGGGCGAGCGCCGACCTGATCGACCGGTTTGCGTTGCACGACAAGACCGGCGTGGAGCTAGGCGTCGTGCCGCATTGATATGGGCGTACCCCCGCGCAGGCGGGGGTCCAGAACCAAGCAAAACAACGGTTTGGGCTTGGGACCCTGGCCCCCCGCCTGCGCGGGGGTACGGCTTTGCGTGGCGTGGGACTTCCCCCCCACGCCACGCCCCCCTCACATCGCCTGCTGCTCGCGGTTCAGGCTGCGGCCGCGCTGGACCGCCGCCGGGACCGGCGCCCCCGCCGGGGTGGCGCGGACATCGGCCGGGACCTCGACGAAGGGCAGCTTCAGCGTCTCGCTGGTCATGCGCCGGATCCGGTTGGTGAAGGCGGGATCGTCGTTGAGCGTGCGGCCATAGGACGGGATCATCGCCTCGATCTTCGGCGTCCAGATGCTGGCGAAACGCTGCGGGAACGCCTTCTTCAGCACCTCCAGCATGATCGCGGGCGAGGTCGACGCCCCGGGCGAGGCGCCGAGCAGCGCGGCGATGCTGCCCTGCCGGTCGGTCACGATCTCGGTCCCGAACTGCAGCACCGGGCCTTTCTTCGGGTCGCGCTTGATGATCTGCACCCGCTGTCCGGCGGTGATCAGCTTCCAGTCGCCGCGCTTCGCGTTCGGGAAATATTTCACCAGCTCGGCCTGGCGGTCCTTGTCGGTCAGCATCGCCTGGCTGACCAGATATTTGACCAGCTCGGCATTTTCCGCGCCGACCGCCATCATCGGCCCGACATTGTCCTTGTACACGCTGTCGAACAGGTCCTGCCACGACCCGTTCTTCAGGAACTTCGTGCTTTGCAGCGCGAAGGGGCCGAACAGGATCACCGACTTGCCGTCCAGCTTGCGCGCGTCGAGATGCGGCACCGACATCGGCGGCGATCCGGCCTCCGCCTTGCCATAGACCTTCACGTCGTGGCGCGCGGTGATCGCCGGCGCCTCGAACGCCAGGAACTGGCCGCCGACGGGGAAGCCGCCATACGCCTTCGCCTCGGGAATGCCCGACATCTGCAACAGCTTGAGCGACGCACCGCCCGCACCGATGAACACGAAGCGCGCGCGCACCGTGCGGTCGCTATTGTCGGCGAGGTTGCGGACCGTCACGTTCCAGATGCCGTCGTCGCCGCGGCGGATGCCCCGGACCTCGTGGCGCAGTTGCAGGCTGAAATTGGGGTTCTTCGTCAATGCGCCGGCGAGCTGGTTGGTGATCACCCCCCAGTTCACGTCGGTGCCGATCGGCATATAGGTCGCGGCGACCTTCTGTTTCGGATCGCGCCCTTCCATCACCAGCGGCGCCCAGGCGCGGATCTGCGCCGGGTCCCGGGTATATTGCATGCCGTAGAAGAGCGGGTTCTTCACCAGCGCCGCCTGCCGCTTGCGCAGATAGTCGATATTGGCGTCGCCCCAGACGAAGCTCATATGCGGGGTGGGGTTGATGAAGCCGTTGGGAGCGCCAAGACGCCCGGTCCTGACCTCATGCGCCCAGAACTGGCGCGCGACCTCGAACTGTTCGGCGATCTGCACCGCCTTGGACGTGTCGATGCTGCCATCGTCCTTTTCGGGCGTGTAGTTCAGCTCGGCGAAGCCCGAATGGCCGGTACCGGCATTGTTCCACCCGTTCGAGCTTTCCTCGGCGACCCCGCCCAGGCGTTCGAACATCGCGACGCGCCAGTTAGGCTCCAGCTCCTGGAGATAGGTGGCGAGCGTCACGCTCATCACCCCGCCGCCGATCACCGCCACGTCGAGGGGCTGGTCGTCGGCCGGGGCCGGCCCGGGCGGCGAGGCCATCGGGCGGAACAGGAAGGCGATGGCGCAGAACAGCAGCAGCGCGAAAATGCCGAGCGCGATCTTGGTCTTGCGCCAGCGGTGCCGGCGCGGGGCCGGTGCGGGGGGAGCTTGCATGGGACGGGTCCGTCAGGAAGATGGCGCGCGGATACGCCGTGTTCGGTTCGAACCACGCCAGAAAATCCTCTGGTTGAACGCGTTATACGATCGCCGGATAGGACGCAAATCCGCCGGTTCCAGGCAATACTACATAATATCGGGCCACCCACGGCTCCGCCTGCTCTCGCCGGAGAGCATCGCGCCGGCGTCAGCCGGTGCGTCCCGCAGGAGCGGCGATCGCTATGGTTGGTGGGGTTTGCCCGGGGGTGCGTCCTGCGGGCCGTCAGGCCGGACGCCGTCGGCCGGCGAGGCCGACGACATTCGTCGTCTGGTCTAATGACTCAGGAAGCGGTTGCGGATCGCAATGAGACTCGCACGCGGCACGATCGATCGCGGCGCCGAGCGAGGCCAGCACCCGGCCGAGCGCCCCGCCCAGCGTCACCTCGGCCAGCTCCTTGCAGCTGAGCGTCGCGCGCATCGCCGCCAGCTCGGCCGCGGCCTCCGCCTGGTGCACCGCCGCATCGCAGGGCAGCGGGGCGGGGCGTAGGCTGCGCGGCAGGAAACGCAGCAATTTCCCCGGCAGCAGCGCGCGATAGAGGTTGGAAGTCTGGCGATAGCGCGGCCCCTCACCGGTGGTACGGCAGAAGCGCCGCTGGCGCAGCAGGAACCCCGCCGCCTCGAGCGCGGCCAGCGCCCGGGCGACGGTCGCGCGGCCGAGCGCGGTCGCCCGGGCCAGATGGTCATAGGTCGGGAACACCTTGCCGCCGTTCAGCCGGGCGAGCGTGCAGATCTCCTCGAACACGCGCACCGCGCCGGCGGTGAGGCCGGCCAGCGCCGCCTCCGCCGCATCGAGCATCCGCCCTTCCGCGCGCGCCGTGCGTCTTACCCGGCGGCCGGCGTCCAGTGCGGCGCGGGCGGCGCGCAGCAGCCGGTCGGTCTCGCCCTTTGCCGGGACCGCGAAGAAACTGTCCTCGACCGTGCCCGCCTCGACGCTGCCGCGCCGCACCGGGGCGCCGGTGCGATGCACGCCGCCGCTGCGCGTGGCCGGCTTCGCCGCTGCCGCACCGCTGTGCGCGCCGTCCAGCGCGCCGATGCGCGCGCCCTTGTCCAGCGCGCCGATGCGCGCAACCGCCTGCGCCAGGATAAGCGCCATCATCGTCCCCTTGTCCGGGGCCGGGACCATTTTTGCAAAAAAAGAGCGTGGCGCGAAGCGCGCGTCCTTGAACCGGCAAGCGATCGGGGGTATTCGGAGAACCTGTTGTGAGGCAGGTCGACGTTTGGCGACGTCGCTCCAAATCCCTGGGACGCCCGGCCTTCGTGCCGGGCTTTCCTTTATGTGGTCACGGCCATTCCCTCATCTGCCGGCCCCGCTGCCGACGTGCTTCGGCCCCGCTGCCGATTGCGGCGACCTTTGCAGATGAAATCCAACATCGGAAGCGTTCACGGTTCGTGCTTTCGAGTAGGAATGCGGGAATTATGTTCGTTCCGGCGCAAATTCCGCCGTTCGATTCGTGCTTTCGAATAGGAATGGCGCCGCCGATTCGTGCTTTCGGGTAGCAATTGCCCGCGCAACTTCGTGCTTTCGGATAGGAAAGCGCCCGCTCAACCCGCGGGTGATTCGGCCGCCGGCGAATCACTGGCCGACTCATCGCCGCCGAGCTGCGCCGGACGCCGGGTCAGCACCACCTGCACCGGTGCGCTGCGCCGCCCGCGCCGGGGCGCCTCACGCTCGTCGATCGCCTGTTCGATCAGCTCGAGCCGATAGTCGGGAATGCTGTCCGCTGCGGCTATCTGCTTCAACGCATTGCGGAAATTGGCGAGCGGATTCTGATAGCCGATCTGCAGGCGAAAGGTCGCGAGGTCGGTTTCCAACCGATCCTCGCCGCTGGAACGCGCCACTTCATAGATGCGCCGCTCGATCGGCCCCAATTGGAAATAGGCGGCGGCATAGTCGAGCACATGCCGGTCGAGCAGGATCGCGCGGAACAGCCAGTCGCACAGCCGCACCTTGACCGCCTTCAGCCGCCGCTCGCCGCCGCGGGTGCGCGAATAATGCAGCTTGGCCTCGGACAGCCACGAGAAGAAGCCCTCCTCGCCCTCGCCGCCCGCCTCGATATTGGTCTTGATCTGCGTGCCCTGCAGCCGCTCCAGCGCCTCGGACAGTCGCCCGTAGGACCGCGCCGAGTGATTGGCGCCGGTGACCGTGAACAGGTCATGCGCGGTGAAGACGAAATCCTGGGTGACGCTCTCGCCCACCTCGATCTTCGCCAGCATCAGGCTGGCGATATAGAGAACGATTTCCTTGTCATAGATGGTCGCGACCCCGCTGGCCGACGGGCGGACCTCGATCGACACATTGTTCGCCTGATAGGTCAGCGGCTTCATCCACGCATTCTTGGCCAGCGCAAAGAACGGAAACGCCATCAGCGACCGCTCGCCCCGGATCTCAGCGGTCAGCGGGCTGTCGAGCCGGAACAGGTCCCCCTGCGGGCGGGCGGGGGTGCGAGGGGCGGGGGCTTGCGGCTCATGGGGCATTTCTACTCGAAAGCACGAAGATGGGGGAGGGAAACCGGGCCTGTCCGTACGCGGTCACGGCGTAGGTCCACGTCCATTCGTGCTTTCGAGTAGGAAATGGCCGGACAGGCATTATCGCCCGTCCACGCGATCACCGCCGCGGCCGCCCGGCGGTACGCGCCTGGTCGCCGGCAACCGCGAACGGCGACACGGCATTGGCCTGCGGGTCGTAATAACGGTCGATCCGGTTGCGTATCCGCGACTGGACGCGGTTCTGGATCCGCCCGTTGATCCGCGCCATCGGCTCGATGCCGGCGTCCTGTGCGATCTGCTCGCGGGTCTGGCGCTGGCCGGCCTGACCGGCGGCCGACCGCGCGGTCTCGCCTTGGCGGGTTTCGGGTAGCGGTTGCTGGATCGGGGCAGGCTGATCCTGGCTATCGTCCTGATAGCGGTCCTGCGCCATGGCAGGTGCCGTCAGGCAGAGTGCCAGAAGGAACGATACGCCACGCATGCCGCCACCCATAGCCTTGCTACCCGTCATCGCCTAGACCTCAGCGACCGGCCGGGCGCAGCCGGACGTCGTCCATCTGGCCGGTCACCCCGGACAGGGCGTCCGACGGCCGGGCGACCAGCTGCAACTGCTGTACCGGACATCCCGCCGGCACGGTGAAGCGCCCGGCAAAGCGGCCCTTGCCCTGCGCCGAATTCGGCACGACGACCCGACCCAGTTCGCGCCCGTCCGGACAGGTCAGCGTCCAATAGGGCAGGGCGGCATCCGCCTGCTCGATTCCGATGCTGCGCCCTTCGATCATATAGTCGCCCGGCGGCAGCAATTGTGCCTGGCGCAACACCGGCCCGCCCAAATTCGACGGCACGGCGAAGTCGAAGATGCCGCCATTCTCGCCGCGCTGTATCGATGCGGAAATGCCGCTATCGGTAACGGGCTGCCAGTCGAATGCCGTCGGCGATGCCGGATTGGCGGTGAAATCGGCATCGCGCGCGATCCGCCGGTCGACGCCGGGCGTCATCACGGCATAGAAGCGCCAGGCATCGTCGAACTGATTTTCCGCCAGCAAGCGGCCGATCAACGCCGTTGCGGCCCCTGCCGGCAGCGCGATGCCACGGCGATGCACGGCTTCAAACAATTGGGCGGTCGCACGCGGATAGGGACTGTTGCCCGACACATAGCCGAGGAACTGGTCGTTCCAGGCAGGTCGCGCCGCCAGCGTCCGTACCAGTTCGGCCCGGATATCATCGTCGTCGATCGCCTTGGCCAGCAACGGGAACAGCAGGTCCGGAGCCAACCTCGACGTCCTGAGCGCAATGTCGTAGTTGCGCAGCGTCCCGGGGATGTCGTTACGGGCGACCCCGTCCTCGATCGCCCACAACCGAGTCCGCAAATCGCGCCGGGACAGCATTTCGGAATAGGCGAAGATCCGACGCGCACTTGCCGTATCGCCGCGTGCCTGCGCATTGATGCCCAGCGTAGCAACCGCCGCCACCGCGGTTGGGTCCTGACGTAGCGCGAGGCGAGCCAGCGCATCAGCCTGCCTGCGATCCGCCGCACTCGCGTTCGGTCCCGACAATTGTTCGGACCGCAATGCGGTAATCCGCCCGTCCCATGGCGCCAGCGCATGGGCGCGTTCGGGATCGCTGCCGCGGATCATATAGGCCAGCGAATGAGCGACCGAAACGGTGCCCAATCCCGCCGCCGCCACCGCCAGCGCACCGCGCACCGCCCATTCGGTCGGCGATCGCCGGGGACGGGACGCGGCACGGCGCTTCGGCATCAGCCCTTGCCCTCGGCCTTTTCGCGTCCGTAGCCATAGCCATATTCATAGCCATAGCCATAGTGCGCCTTGCGCGCCTCGAACTTGGTCAGCACCCCACCGAAGATATGCGCGTTGGCCGATGCCAGTCGCGCCAGCGCGGTCTTGACCAGCGTCGAGCGAATTCCATGCGATTCCACGGCATAGACGACGCCCTCGACCCGGCTCGCGATCAGCGGCGCATCGGCAAGCCCCATGACCGGCGGGCTGTCGATCACGACATGGTCGAACTGCTCGTGCAGTCGCTCGATCAGCAGCGACAGGCGGTTGCCGGTCAGCAGCTCGGCCGCATTGGGCGGGATCGGCCCGGCCGACATGGCGGTGAAGCCCAGGTCCGTCATGTCGAAGGTGAGCGGCGCGATATCGTCCTGCCCGGCCAGGAAGTTGCTGAGGCCATGGTCATGGCTCACTCCGCCCAGATGATGGACCGACGGCGAACGCATGTCGCCATCGACCAGGATGACCCGCTTGCCGCTACGTGCCAGCATGGTGGCGAGCGCCAGCGCGGTCGTCGACTTGCCCTCGGCCGGTCGGGTCGAGGTGACCGACAGCGACCGCGGTACGCCATGCTCGGTGGTGAAGGCGAGATTGGTCTGAATCGCCAGATAGGCATCGACCAGATCGGACTTGCGATCGAGCAGCGCCTCCTTCGGCGTTACATCGTCCACCTTCGGCACCGAACCGAGCAACGGCAGGCCGAGCCGGCGCTCGACCTCCGCTGGATCGGCAATCGCTTCGTCCATCTGTTCGAGCGCGAAGGCAGCGATCGCACCTAATCCCAAGCCCGCCAAAAGGGAAACGAACAGGTTTAGGAGAAGGCGTGGGCTCGACGGTTGCCGCGGCACTTCTGCAGTATCGACGACCGAGACATTATTGATCCCAACGCCGCCAGCTACGCCGATTTCCTTGAAGCGTTGCAACAAGCCATCATACAGCGCTCGGTTAGTATCGACTTCTTGCTGGTAGATATTGTACTGGATACTACGCCGCCGTAGATCAAGGTAATTCGTTTTCAGCTGATTGACTCTGGCCTGCAAGGCGCGTTCCCGTTCTTGTGCCTCACGATAATCAGCCTGAAGCGATCCCGATACGCGGCTTTCCTCGCGTGCGATCGAGCGATCAAGCTGATCGATCTGAGACTGAATTGCTTTTGCCGCGGGATATTCCGGTTCGAACTGCACCATCAACCGCTGATAGTCAGCAGCAAGTTCGGCGCGACGCTGACGCAGATTGTTGATCGCACCATTGCGAAGCGCCTCAGTCGAAGCCCCCGCACGCCCGGCCTGCTGATAACGCGCTTCCATTTGGATACGCTCTGCCGTCGCCTGTGACAGGGCAGCGTTCAGACTTGCAAGATCATCGGCAACGATAGAACGTTCCGCAGCACCCGCGCCATTTCCCGCCCCTTGCGCGGGCAAGTTAATGATCTGCTGCGCCGACGCGTAATTGACCAGCTGGCGCTGAGATTCGTCGAGACGCTCCTTCGCCTGTCCAAGTTGCCGCTGTAAAAGGTTACGGCCATAGGACGTTGCCTGTGTCTTGCGTTCGAGATTAGTCTGAATGAAATTATCAGCCCACGCATTCGCGATCCGTGCCGAAAAGTTAGGATCAGGACTAGTGAACGCGATGTCTACTAGACGCGACAGGCGGGTCGGATTGATGCTGAGGTTCTTGCGTAGGATTCCACCTGCAACACGTTGTCGCTCGGCGCGGCCGCTTGCGGCATAACGGCCATTCACGATCTGGAACGCCGGATTATTGCTTGGCGCACCGAACATTCCGAAAAATTTCGGATCATCGACCAAGCGCAATTCAGTCGCGACACGCTCCGACAGCGAACGCGCCTTAAGCAGACCGTATTGCGTCTGGTAAAATTCCTGATCGGCGATGCCGGCGTCGCGCTGGACGCCCTGAAAATCAGTGACCTTGTCTGCTTCCCGCGAAATCTCAACCGTTGTTGTTGCCGTATATTTGGGCGTCATCAACAGGGTTGCGATCAATCCAACCAAAAAACACGCCGCTGTGACGCCAAGGATGACGTAGCGCCACCGTAACGCGATCCGCAGATACTGACGGATAATCGACGACTTTCCGGCTTGTGCGCCCGGCAATCCGTTCAAGGACAAAGCAGCGTCGGCACTGCCGGCCGGAAAATTTGGTGCAACCACGTTCATCTCTTCAGTCGGCCTTACTGTAGGATTGCGACGAGCGGCGCAGCAAGCAGTGGGGATAGCGATACGAAGTCGCGGAACATGCGGCGCTGAGGCGAATCGCCGACAACGATCACATCATTGGCATAAACCGGGGGGTCGTCATATGCGCCGCGACGGATCGCCGCGACATTGTAAAGACCTGCCATTTTGCGCCCCTCTACCGTGCGCAGGATGACAACTTCCTCCTGCCGGGCGAATTCGGACATACCCTTGGCCGATGCGATAGCCCGCATCAGCGTCATCTGGTTGGTAACCGGATACAGACCGGGCTCCACAACCTGCCCATCGATCGTAACAACCTGACTCACGGAACTCTTGATATTGACGGTGACCTGCGGATTGCGGACATAACGTCCACGCAGCGCACTTTCGATCGCGCTCGCCACCTCTTCAGCGGTCTTGCCTCGTACGTCGATAGTACTAACCAGCGGCATTGAAATCTTGCCGCCCGCATCGACTTGCATTTCCCGGCTCAGGTCAGGCACATTGAACACATCGACTTCGATGGTGTCGAGTGGCCCGATCAATGCCGGACGATCCCCGGCAGTCAGGTCCTGCCTTTCCGGCGCCGGTAAGACCGAACTGTTCTCGATAACGGTCAGCCGCGGTGTGGTGATTAAAGGCTCCCGGCGGGCGCAGCCGGATACCGCAAGCACCACCAGGATGAGAGAAATGATTTTTCGCATGCGCGTGGAAACAGTCCAGACAGGATAGGCCGGCAGGCTATAGATGTTGACTGGCAGCAGGTAAAGCTGACGTCCTACCACGTTCCGACAGCCAGATCGCAGCGAGCGTGACCATCCCCATGATCATCGGCGTGCGCGCCGGATAATCGAATATGCTTGCGACCATTACCACCAGCAGCATGGCACTGCCCAGACGCGGTGCCGCATCCTGACGCTGTGGCAGGGTCCACCAAGTCTGGAAGCTTGCCCATATCCACCACGCGACCGCCACTGCCAGTAACACGAGACCGGGCAATCCGGCATCGGTTATGATCTCGAGCCAGTCGTTGTGAGCGTGGTTGAAATAAGTCGGTTTGAGTAGTTGGAAAGGCTCGTTCATTCGAAACACCGGTTCGAACGCGCCAAGACCGGAGCCCCACGGAAAATAGCTGCCTATCATCGTCCATATGACCGGCAGACCGCGAATTCGCATATCCTGCCCTGCCTCGTCCACCAGCACGCGATCGATAGAAATAGCGCGTCCGGCGACAACGCTGAGCAATACCGTACTGATGGTCGCAACAAGGATACCGGCGACCAAGGCCAAACTCACCCAGCGCGGATACCGTCCCAACGTACGGCGGATGCCCGAACGCGCCGACATCAGACCTAGCACGATCGCCAAGAAACCGACAAGGATACCCGCTCGCGAACCGCTTGCCAGGATAGTCAGCGCGAACAACAAAATCAGCCCAATGGAAACCGGCGCCCGCCATCCCGCCGCCCGATTGGCTGAAAAGGCCCATGCCGGTGCGATCACGCAGCCAAATGCGATCAGAACCGCGAAATGGTTGCGATTGGCGAAGGTCCCACTGACCTTGCCTACGGAGTCATTCACCAGGGGATTGTTAATCGTGACGCCGGCAAACTGGACCAACGCAATCAGGCTGGACAAGACGACCAGTATCAATACCACCCCAGGCAGCCAACGCCGCTCGGCTTCGCTCAACCCCGATACGATCAGCAATATGGCGAATGGCACTACCAGTGAATACGCGGCATTAACCGTTGAGCCCGGTACGATCGACATCGAGCGCCATGGCTGCGGCTCTCCGGCGACCACCGCCGCCTGCGACAACAGGACCCGTCCCGGTAATGTCTGCCACAATGCCGGCGGCAAGGGGATCAGTTGCATGAGCACCATAGCCAATCCTGCCCCTGCCAGCAGCAAAACTGGTCGCGATACTGGCGATGTCCGCTCGCCGAACAGAAAAAAGAGGAGCAACATGCTCCACGCGACCGCCCGCACCACGACCTGTCCCAGCACGTCGCCACGCGACGCACCTCCGGCAAGCCACAACGTAGCAAGAAGCGTCATCAACAGCACGAAGGCCAGACTGGGCTTAAACCGTACGGGTAGACGCGTTCTTGAAGGCATGATTAGCCTCTAGCGCCTTGCCGTCGTCGACGCACGCGGCGATGTAGCGTGGCATTCCGCGATCCAGCTCTCCAAGGCATCCACCATTTGCTGCCGACCGAATTCGCGGCGACCGTAGCTCGTACCATTGCGTCCCATCGCAGCGCGATCGTCCGCATTCAGCGACATCAGATGGCGCACTTGTGCGGCAAGTGCCTGCCCTTCTCCTGCCGAAGCGACCAGTCCGGCGCCTGCTTCCTCGATCACACGGCTGCCTTCACCATCCAGCATGGCCAGCAACGGCTTTCCCGCAGCCAGATAGCTTTGCACCTTCCCGGGGATGGTCATGCTCCAGATCGGCTCCTTGCGCAGCGCAACCAGCAGTGCGTCAGCACCAGCGAAGAAAGACGGCATTCGCTCCAGCGGGAAACGACCGAGCAGGATGATCTTATCCTGCAATCCACGCCGGTTGATCTCTTCTCGGACCTGGCCAGCCGCACGACCATCGCCTACGATCAACCAGCGCAAATTCGGCGTATCGCGCAACGCGTCGACTGCATCCAGGATCGAAGGGAAATCCTGCGCCTCACCGATATTGCCAGCAAACAATATTTTGAAATCATTCGCATAGGCAGCGAGTTCGGGCGCCTGCTCAGGTACCGCATCGCCGTCGATGAACAGGCTTTCCGCCCAACCAGGAAAATAACGGATCCGCTCTGCCCCCCGTGCCAGCACTGCTACCTTGTTGGTAAAGGCGCGTGACTGAACGAGGATACGGTCGCATCGATCATAGACAAAGCGTACTAGCTGCCCGACCAGTCCCAGCAGCCGGGGTGAACGAACAACTCCGACCGCTTCCAGCGTATCCGGCCACAGGTCGAGTACCCACATCAATAGCGGCGCGCGTTTGAGCCGGCGCAGCGCGATCGCTGGCAACGCTGCAGTGATGGGAGAGATCTGAAAGACGAAGATCGCGTCGAAACGCCGCCCGCGCAGTTTCCACATACCCAGTACGGTCGCGCTGATGGCGAAACTGAGGTAATTCAGCAGCAACTGTATGCTGGAAGAACCACGCGCCAGCATCGGCACCCGGATCACCGGCACTTCACCTAGCTTCGCATAGTCTTGCGGATTGGCGCGATACGTAAGGAAGACGCGACCTTCAGGATAATTGGGCCTACCGGTCAACACCGTAACCTCGTGCCCACGACGCGACAGTTCTTCGACCAGATCATTGATTCGGAAGTTTTCTGGCCAGAAATATTGGCTGACGATCAGAATGCGCATCGCGTCCACCCGATGCTCAGTCGTATTCGCGCCACACTACGCGACGCACGTAATCGGTGTAGCTGTGCAGGATGCGCACAACCTTGTCCGAAACATTCGGCATCGAATAGTCTGCCACGAGGCGCAGCTTGCGATCTTCACCCCGCGTCTGCCCCTCGAGAATGGCCATCGCCTGTCGCACGCGCTCAATGCTCAACCCGGTCATCATGACCGTCGCCTCTTCCATCCCCTCGGGCCGCTCATGCGCCTCGCGAAGGTTGATCGCCGGAAAGTTCAGGATCGACGATTCCTCGGTGATCGTGCCGCTGTCGGACAGAACGACCCTTGCCGATTTTTGCAGCCGGACATAGTCGTGGAAACCCAGCGGCTTGCCGAGGCGAACCTGTTCGTGAAACGTCACGCCGGCGACCTCGATACGGTTCTTCGTCCGCGGATGCGTCGATACGATCACCGGGCGGCCATGCGTTTCCGCAAGGTCGTTGATGATATCGACCAGTCGGAAGAACGTCCGGTCGGACTCGATATTCTCCTCCCGGTGTGCGCTGACGACGAAATATTCGCCTGCCGTCAGCCCCATACGATCAAGCACGTCGGACGCGTCGATTCGACCCATATAATGGTGCAGAACCTCGAACATCGGGCTGCCGGTCTTGATGACGCGGTCGGCCGGCAACCCTTCCGCCAAGAGATATTCGCGCGCGATATCACTGTAGGTTAGGTTTACATCGGCCGTATGGTCGACGATCCGACGATTGGTTTCCTCCGGCACCCGCGCATCGAAGCAGCGATTGCCGGCTTCCATGTGAAAAATCGGGATGCGGCGACGCTTGGCAGGGATCACCGAGAGACAGCTATTGGTGTCACCCAACACGAGTAGCGCATCGGGCTTCTCGGCGACCAGTACGTCATCCATCACGATTAGGATGTTACCGATCGTCGCCGACGGACTGCCTTTCGCAGCATCTAAAAAGCGGTCGGGCTTGCGAATGCCCAGATCCTCGAAAAATACTTGACTCAGTTCGTAATCGTAATTCTGACCGGTATGAACCAGCACATGCTCGCACGTCGCGTCCAGCGCTGCCAGCACGCGCGACAGGCGGATGATTTCCGGCCGGGTGCCGACCACCGTCATGACCTTGAGTTTCTTCATGGCGTTTCAGACCTTCATGGCGACGGTGTCAGGGCGATCGCGATCGAAGATTTCGTTGGCCCAGAGCATGACAACCAACTCGCCGCTACCGATATTGGTGATGTTGTGGGTCCAGCCTGGTATCGTCTCGACGATACGCCCCTGGCTGCCTTCAACCACGATTTCGTGGCGCTCGCCAGTCTGGATCTGGCGAAACCCGAAATGCGCCTTGCCGGAAATGACGAGGAATTTTTCGACCTTGCTGTGATGGTAATGGTCCCCACGCGTAATTCCGGGACCGGCCGTGAAGTAGGAAAACTGTCCGCTGTCCGTCGTCTTCAGCATCTCAACGAACCGACCGCGCGGGTCCGCGTGGATCGGTACGTCGTAGTGAAACGCATCGGCCGGCAGATAGCTGAGATAGGTCGAATAGAGCGCACGGACGAGACCGGTGCCGACACGCGGGGTGGTCAGCGTATTCCGGCTTTGCGGGAAACTCCGGATGATGTCCGCGACCTCGCCCACCGTCGTCTGATAGACCGGCGCCACATCGTGAAACCCGGTCGCGAAATTGCCCGGCAACAACGCGACAAAGGCATCGACGACGTCATCGACATAGACGAGCCGCAGCGGTGCTGCCTGATCGTGTATCTCGATCGCCTTGCCACGCGCGATACGGTGGCAGAAGGTTGCGACCGCCGAGTTGTAATCGGGTCGCGTCCATTTGCCGAATACGTTGGGCAAACGAAAAACGGCTACCCGCCCGCCCGTCGCAGCAGCATGATCGAGCAACAGCCGTTCGGCATTCGCCTTGCTGCGGCCATAGACATTGTCGTTGGCAGCCTGCGTCGACGAGGCATAGAGGATGGGTGCGGTATTGCCTGTCGCCTGCATCAGGGCGACGAGCTTGCGCGTCAGTCCGACATTCCCGGTCTCGAAGCCGGACGGGTCGACAGGACGGTTCTCACCCGCCAAATGGACGACCGTTTCGGCATTCTGCGTGGCCTCGGTCCAAGCCACGTCATCGTCTTCCCGCCCGATCGCCAACACTTGGTGGCCGAGTTCACCCAGGCGGACCGTCAGGTTCCGCCCGACAAAGCCGCGTGCACCGGTGACCAGCACCTTCATGCGTAGGAATCCTCGGCAAGCGGCTCGCCCTTCATGATGCGGTGGATCATCGGCAGCTTGAGCAGCAGCGTCTTCATCTCCTCAATATCGAGACGCTTGGTATTGTGCGAATTATACTCCTCGCCATGGCTCAGCCGCTCTTCGCCCTGGTCGACAAACTTGTCGTAGTTCAGATCACGGCCATCCGGCGGAACGCGGAAATAGTCGCCCATGTCGTCGGCGACGGCACGCTCCTCGCGGCTCAGCAGGCTTTCGAACAGTTTTTCGCCGTGACGGGTGCCGATGGTACGAACTTCGTGCGCGCTCCGACCCAGCAGGTCCTTCATCGCCGCAACCAGCGTGTCGACGGTCGCCGCCGGTGCCTTCTGAACGAAGATGTCGCCGTTGCAACCATGCTCGAACGCGAACATAACCAGCTCGACCGCATCTTCCAGCGTCATCATGAAACGCGTCATGTCGCCATCGGTGATGGTGATTGGACGACCGGCCAGCATCTGGTCGACGAACAGCGGGATCACCGATCCGCGCGACGCCATCACGTTGCCATAGCGTGTACCGCAAATGGTCGTTCCGGTGCCTTCAAGGTTGCGTGACGAGGCAATCATGACCTTTTCCATCATCGCTTTGCTGATACCCATAGCGTTGATCGGATAGACCGCCTTGTCGGTCGACAGGCATACGACACGCTCGACCCCCGCCGCGATCGCCGCCGACAGGACATTCTCGGTGCCAAGCACATTGGTACGCACCGCCTGCATTGGATGGAATTCGCAGGAAGGCACCTGCTTCAGTGCGGCAGCATGAAAGACGTAGTCGACGCCACGCATCGCCGGACCAACGCTGCGTTCGTCGCGGACGTCGCCCAGATAGAATTTGACCCGCGCGCTATTGTATAGCTTGCGCATGTCGTCCTGTTTCTTCTCGTCGCGGCTGAAAATGCGGATTTCGCGTAGTCCCGAATTCAGAAACCGCCGAAGCACGGCGTTGCCGAAGGAACCGGTGCCCCCGGTGATGAGCAGCGTCTTGTCGTCGAACATGGGGTCCTTCCGTCAGGCGGTGAGCGCGGCGCGCACCAACTGTTCCTTGGTATCCGGATTGGGATAATTGATGAGCACCGCACGGTAGGTGCCCTTGAAGACGAACAGGCTTCCCGCCGACGCCCCGACCACGCCGACTTCGCGGATCAGCGCCTCCATATCGGCAAGCGAGCCGGCCCCGCCGAGGAACGTCACAGGCACCGTCACGGCGTCGCGAACACGGCGGGCGAGTTTCAGGTCATAGCCCTTCATCGTGCCGTCGAGATCGATCGAATTGATGACGATCTCCCCGGCGCCGAGCCGAACTGACTCCTGTGCGAAGGCAACCGGGTCGGGCTTGTGCGCCCGCTTGCCGTTATGCGTCCGAACTTCGTAGCTGCCTAGCATCTTGCGTCGCACATCGAGGATCACGACGACGCTCTGCCGTCCGACCTCGGCCGCGATTTCGGCGATCAGTTCCGGGCGTTCGATCGCCGCGGCACTGATCGCGACCTTTTCCACGCCCAAGCCGATGATTCGCTTAGCCTGCGCTGCGGTCCGCACCCCGCCACCATAGCATAGCGGCATCCGGCATTCGGCGGCTAGGTGTGCAATGACGGCATAGTCGGGTTCGACGCCGTTGACGGTCGCATCGATGTCGAGAACGATGAGTTCGTCGCTCTCCTTCTCGTTGAAGATCTTTACCGCGTTTACGGGATCGCCGACATATTTCGGATCCTTGAAGCCGACGGTTTTTACCAATCCACCTTCGTGGATTAGCAAACAGGGAATGATACGAGGACGCAGCATGTCTTACTGTTCCGTCACGTTCGCGATCGGCATTAGGCAAGCCACTCCAACTAACCTTACCGTCACTTTGCCCCGGCTTTCTCTTCGGTTGCCCGCCACTGTGCATAGGCAGTGATCGTTCCGGCGATGGCATCGTCCGATCGACGATTATACCCTTTAACAAATTCACGTATCAGCGGTACAGTTTCCCGTGTCCCCCACCCCCCCCACCAGATCGGGTGCGTCAGCAACTGGACCGCGGTCCGCGCGGCGATGGCCGGATGATCCAGCGGATGGCCATGGTGCCAGCCACCATTGCTGTCGGATATATAGGCGATGTTCGAAAAGAACTCCGGTTCGTACGTATGCCGACGTCCGGCGAAGCGCCCAGTGGAATTAAGCAGGTTTCGCGCCGGGCGATGGAAGGAAATAGTCTCGACCGGATGTCCCGTCAAAGACGACAGGATAGCGCATTCCCGCTCCGCTGCCGAGTCAATGTCCCCATCCTCGACTCTGGTGACATCGAAATGCAAGCCGATTTCATGGCCGCGCTCGATGATGCTCGAAAGGATACGACGGTTCTGGATCGTGGCGGGATTGTAGATATCGGTCGAGACGAGCACGAAATAGGTCGAAAAAACACCCAATTCGGCCTCGACCGCCGCCATTTCCACGGCCAGTTCCAGCGAAAGATCGACGTCGTGTCGCAGATAGAGATCGGGCTGATCGGCCCGTACATCCTGCAAGCGACACGGCGTATAACCATGATCCTGAAATTCACCGATGAGGGACCTGTAATCGTCCATGACGAATCCGGTCAGAGGCCTATTCGACATCGTTCGCCAGCTTCTTCAACGCGGCTCGGGCGCGGCGGAATTCATTATTGGGTTCCGCTGGTGATCCCATGACGGTGATACCGTCCGGCACGGATTTTATGACGACAGCACCTAGGCCGACCGTGACATCCGCACCGATCGTTACCTTGTTCATGATCATCGCCGACGGGCCGATCCAGGCACGGTTCCCAATCTTGACGCTGCCGGCGATCATTGCCTGTGCAGCGATCGCCACGTCCGTGCCGATAACGACGTTATGCGCCACATGAACCTGGTCATCGAATTTGGTACGCGCTCCGATTCTTGTCGGATTGAGCGTGCCTCGGTCAATGGTGTTGTTCGCTCCGATTTCGACGTCGTCCTCGATCACGACACCACTGAGGTGAGGAAATTTCTCCAATATGTTGGCTTCATTACGCTCGAAACCGAAGCCGTCCGCGCCGACGACCGTCCCACCGGCAATCACTACGCGAGCGCCCAGCACGATATCCTCGATCAGCGAAACACTAGGTCCAAGCACGCAATCAGGACCGATGACACAACCCGGCCCGACCCAACAGAAAGGGCCAATCGCCGCTGTCGGATCGATTTTGGCGCTATCGTCGATTGCCGCCGCAGGGTGAATGCCAGCTTTCACCCGTTTCGGCGCGAAGAAGCGCTCTACGGCACGTATGAATGCCAACCGCGCATTGGCCACCACGATCAACGTCGCGTTGGGTAGCGTCTGGAGTGCTTCGACTGCAGCCTCTTCGCAAACGAGGGTCACGTCGTCAAACCGACTTCCAGCAGACGCAACTTCTGCTTCAGTCAGTGGTCGGGATACGAAACTGAGGCATTTGGGTTCTAATGTACCCAGCCCACTGGCTGAATTGCTTACCCGGTCGGCATCGCCAACGATAACTCCTGCTGGCCACGCCGCATCCCGGATAGCCCTAGCATGTGGCAATGCTCGCACAACATCGTTCTTGGCACTCATATCCATCACAGTTCCGAAAAATTTCTGAGCAGCATTGCACCGAAATGGTGACTCTTTTCCGGATGGAACTGCACACCCCAGACATTGTCGCGCCTGACCGCGCAGGCGAACTCGCCGCCATAGACCGACGTCGCAGCGCTATCAGCAGGATCGGCCGTATCGTAATAGAAAGAGTGAAGGAAATAGAAACGCGCGTCGCGCTCCAGCCCTCGGAACAGCCCGTCATCGTTCGCCGGCGTCACGTCGTTCCACCCCATATGCGGCAGAGGCAGGTTATCGGGTGTCGGCATCGAGCGGAAATGACGAACGATGCCGGGAACCCAGCCCAAGCCGCGCCCGCGCCCTTCCTCGCTGGTGTCCGCCAAGATCTGCATGCCTACGCAGATGCCGACGACTGGCACCTTGTCCTGCATCACCTTGCGATCGAGCGTCTGGCGCATCCCGGAGGCGTCGAGCAGTTCCATCGCATGGTCAAACGCACCGACGCCGGGCAGCACGATCCGCGTGGCGTCGGCGAGTTCGTCCGCGGTTCGCACCGGCTTGGCCGGCACGTTCAGCCGCTTGTACATGTTGAGGAACGCGCCGATGTTCCCCAATCCGTAGTCGACGATCGAAATCAACGGATGATCGCCCGCTGGATACCAGCCGCCCGCAGCACCTTCGCGCCCAAGTCCATCAACGCCATGTCGTTCTTATAATCGCGGAACGTCTTCTTGGGTCCGTCGTGAAGCGCGCGCAGCTCCTCGACAGTGATGCCGAGCTTGGTGGCGATGTACTCAAAGTCCTCGGCGATCGAGTTCGGATCATAGGCCGGAACCGCAATCTTCTCGAGCGCCTCGCTCCGGCTCAACTGCCCGGTCAGGATCAGGCTCGAGAAATGCGCACGCCGCTTGTCGTAGCCGAACTTGGTTGGCAACCAGTAGCTTTCATAAAAGCGCGTGAAGCGGGATTCATAATGTTTATGTGCGTATTTCTGCCAACCGAACTTGTCGACCAACTCCTGCATCGCTTCTTCCTTGTGGAAGGGGATGGAGTTGAGCGGCTTCACAACGCGGACACCCTTGGCAAAACGGTACCAGATCTTGAAACGGAAGACTCCTGCCAAGGGGAACTTCTTCAACGGCCGAGTTCCGAAACGACGATGTATATCCTTGAGCTGACGAAGATCAGAGGCATGATAATGCCACTCCAGCGGCTCCCGAACGCATTCCGTGGAGTAATTTGCACCGGTCAGGATGTACTTGACGTTGCTCTTGGCAGCAAAATTATAAAGCCCCGCGAAGAACGCATGGTCCTGTGGTGTATCAAGATGTGGTACGTTCGCCTTGAAGAACGCGAGTTGCAGGTCGCGCATTTCCGGCCAGTCCACCACCTCGGTGAACAGGTCGAGGTCAAGGCCGTCAACCAGCTTTTCGATATTGTTGACCGCTTGCTGCGAGTTCCACCCCGCGTCGACATGATAGAGCAGCGGGCGTAGCCCGAACTTCTCCTTGGCGATGTAGGTCACGTAGCTGCTGTCAACACCGCCGCTCAATCCGATCAGGCAATCATGGTCGCGCCCCTTGCCGTCGCGCTTGATCTGCTCGACCTGCGCCATGATCTCGCGCTCGCCCCGTTCGTCGGGGTGCCAGTTGGGGACGATATTGTCGTGATAGTTGTTACAATAGTCACACCAACCCCGCTCGTCGAACGCGATGCCGGAATCGCTAGTGTCCATGATGCAGTTCGCGCAGATCTGATAGGGGCGCAGTGACTGGGGGTTCGTCATGGAGAAGGGATCGCTTTGGCTCGTAGGAGTGTTCGCCCATAGCGAGAGTAAGCGGCCCAGCCAAGGCGTTCGGTAAATACGCCGGTCTAGTGGCCACGCTGAAAACCTTCGTAGGGCAGAAAGAGGGTGGCGCCTCGATGCCAGCGGCCTAGTTGTTTAGTCCCGAGGAGTGGCGGTACGGATTGATTTTGAATCGGCCCGGGTCTTCTGTCCAGATGCGTGCGACATATTCGTAGGGCGTGAGGCCCCGGAGCGTCTTGAGCCGACGGGCATGGTTGTAGGCGTCGATGAACAGCTTGAGGTGCTGTCGAAGCTGGTCATGGCTATGAACCGCCCCGTGTTTGCCGGAGGCCGTGGGTTGTGAGTTACGCTGCCATATCGAGGTTCTCCGCGGCAGCATAATATTGCTCTTCGGCTTCGGCAGGCGGGATGTTGCCGATGGGCTCCAGCAGGCGACGATGGTTGAACCAGTCGACCCATTCGAGCGTGGCATATTCGACGGCTTCGAAGGGACTGTCAGGAATTTCGTGTGCGGGCGGGCGGATGAACATTACGCCGCCATGGCTCGGATGAAGCGTTCGCCGAAGATGACGGCGAACTGGGCCTTGGCCATGGTCCACTCACGTGGCGGCATTCTCCACTCTTTCTCCGAGCGGTTCAAGATCAGGTAGAGCAGCTTGGTGGCCGCCTCGTCGCTGGGGAAATGCCCCCGGGCACGTACGGCCCTGATCTGGCCCCCGTTTGACCGGACGGGTTCAAGCGGTTGCTGAAACCATTGCGCGATATTCGCGTGGGGAATGCATTTTGAGTCCCGAGTGGGGGTGGTTGTCGTTGTAGTCCTCGATCCAACCGGCAAGCGATGTCAACGCGGTAGGCGCATCGGGCAACGGTGAGACGCGGACGTAGTCGCGTTTGAGAGTGTGCACGAAAGCCTCCGAGATGCCGTTGGATTGCGGGCTGCGGACAGGCGTGAAGCAGGGTTTTAGCCCCAGCTGCCGGGTGAAGGTCCGGGTCTCGCGGGCGGTGTAGGCTGAGCCGTTATCCGACAGCATCTCGACCGGCGTTGTCGCTCGCATGCCGCCGAAGCGGGCTTCGACGGCTTCCAGCATGATGTCGCGCACATGCGAGCCGCTGATACCGGCGTTCGCGATGGCCACCCAGGCAATGATCTCGCGGTCATGGGCATCGATGATGAAGGCGCCGCGCACGATCTCGCCGTTCCAGCAGGTGAACTCGAAGCCGTCCGAGCACCAACGCAGGTTCGAGCGGATCGCCACGACCACGCCGTCATGGCCATAGTCGGACCGCTCGGTATAGCGCCGCGCCAACAGCAGTCGATCGGCCGCCATGATGCGATAGACCCGTTTATGGTTGGCCGGCGCCAGCCCTTCGGCGCGGAGCTGTCGATTGAGGACCGCCGCGATGCGGCGGTAGCCGTATGTCGGCCGCTGCGCGGCGATCTGGCGGATACGGGGCAGCAGATCCGCGTCGTCGGCCTTGGCATACGGACCGCGGGTCCGGGTGCGACCGGTCAGGCGGTCGTACACCGTCGAGCGCCCGACACCGAGCATGCTGGCGACCAGGCTCACCGGATAGTCTCCGGCAGCGGCGAGTGCATGAGCAAGCTCGCTTTTTTTGGGCGCGAGCGCTCCAGCGCCTCCTTCAGTATCTCGGCCTCCAGCGTCTTGCGGCCGAGCTGGCGCTCCAGTTCGCGGATGCGGGTCTCCATCTCGCGGACCTGACGATTGCTGGTCACGTCATCGTCGCCGGCGATCGCGACGCTCCCGCCTTCCAGCATCAGCCGCCGCCAGCGATACAGCAGGTTCGGTGCCACGCCGTTGCGGCGCGCCACGACCGAGATGCTCTCGCGACCATCGAGCGTCTCCTCGACGATCCTCAGCTTCTCAGGCGCACCCCAGTGACGGCGACGACCGCCATCGGTGATGATCTCGGACACGGACATAAGCCTATGCTCAGGGGATAGCCCCAAGCCTCCTTCTTAGGCTCAAATCCGTCCGGTCAAAACAGGGGCCAGCTCAGCTCTCGGCGTCCTATGCGCAATCGGCGCAGCCTTGCTGGGGATCGTCTATATGGTGATCGCCGGCGCACCGCTGCGCTATCTCGGGATCAACATCGGAGCATTGGGGATCGGCCTTTCGATGCTGGGGATGGTCGGTCACGTGGCGACGGCAGGCTGCCGCCGGGCCGACGCCGCGATCGTCACGATGGCAGGCGCATTGCTCGCGACCGCGCTGCTTGGTGCCGAAGTCAACGGCGCGGCGCGCTGGGTGAACCTTGCTGGTCTGGCGGTCCAACCGAGCCTGATCCTGCTGCCGGTGCTGCTCGTCGCTTTCGCCCGCACCCGCAGCGCGAGCGCTACGACAGGTATCGTCATCGCCGCAGCCGCGATGGCGCTTCAGCCCGACAGGGCGATGGCCGGAATGCTCGCGCTATGCGTCGCCATCCTTACCGTCACCCGCCGCGATCGACACACCGTCATTGCATTTGCAGCCGGCGTAGTCGGGTTCGCTGCAACGCTGATGCGTGCCGACACACTGCCGGCTGCGCCCTATGTCGACCAGATCCTCTATTCCTCGTTTGACGTCCACACGGGTGCCGGCCTCGCGGTATGGGGCGGGGCGGCACTGATGCTTGTTCCGGGGATTGTCGGTTTCAGCCGCGATCCTGACAATCGAACAGTGTACGCCGCGTTCGGCGTGGCTTGGTTTGCCGCGATCGTCGCTGCGGCGCTCGGCAATTATCCGACCCCGGTCGTCGGCTACGGCGGCAGCGCGATCATCGGCTACGTGGTGAGCCTCTTCGCGTTGCCGAAGCTGACAGGCGGGAGCGTTCCGATGGGTGGGCGTACAGAAGATCTGGCAGATCGATCGCCGTCCGATCTCGACCTTTTCGTCGCGCTGGCCTGATCCAATGTCGGACCACAGCCTCAAGCTCCGCCGCGTGGCCACTTTCGCCGCCCGACGCCCGAACCGATACTGGCTGATCGGTGCATTGGTCGTAGCGGTGTTCTATTATGCCTGGGGTCAGGTGACCCAGCGACGCGGGAATCAGGTCGTCGTGTTCCGTCCTGCTGCGCAAAGCTGCGGCAGCGATGGGCCGCTTCGCTACTGCATCTACCGCGACCGGCGCGGGACGAACGGCGATGTTCTCTACCATCTGCATGGTCGCAACCTCGACGAGCGTATCTGGAACGACGACACCTACCTCACCGCCATGGTGCAGGCCGAATGGCAGCGCAGCACCGCGTTGCCGCCCACCGTTGTCGAACTGTCCTATGGCCCGACTTGGCTGCTGACTCCCAAGGGTGAGAAGGCCGATAGCGGGTTGCTCGACGACATGATGCGTCGCCTGCCCGCGATCGAAACGAAGACCGGTCGCCCGCGCCGTAGCCTCCTAATGGGGGAGTCGATGGGCGGCCTTAACGTCCTGATCGCGGGCCTGTCGTATCCATCGCGCTTCGCCAAGGTCGCGGCGCTTTGCCCTGGCGTTTACACGGTATCACCCTTCGCATCGTTCGCCGAAATCCGTACGACGGCAAAGCGAACGGGCGCCGATCCCAAAATGATCTTCGGGGTTTGGATGCTGGCGCGGAAGTACGCGGCGAACGATGCAGAATGGCAACGCATCTCACCGCTGGCCCTCATCGAGCGGGCAGGCCCGAACTACCCGGCGCTCTATCTCTCAAACGGCCTGTACGATGCCTATGGTAATTTCGAGGGGTCGCAGCGACTGGTCGACAGCGCGCGAGCGCGAGGGATCACGACCGAGTGGCATCCGCTCTATGGCGGGCACTGCGTCACGGATCCCGCGTCGCTTGCCGCCTTCCTCATTTCATAATCTGGTCTGTCCTCAGCCGAACCCAACTGCCAGTGGCGCTTTTTTCAACAGCCACGGACGGTTTTGACACCGCCCGACGCGGCAAGCCGAGGTAAAAAGGTCTACCTGACGTGACCCCGGTCTTTCATCCAGCGGCAACCAGAGACCGACCGTGGTTTTCGCGCATAAGCGCAGGTGAAGCAACGGGTGGGGTTAACCCCGCCCGTTGCTGTTCGAGCCCGGCAGCGAAGGCTGCCGGAGTGGCGTAGCCGAGCGACGAGTGCGGCCGCTCGGTATTGTAGTCGTCGACCCAGCGCGCCAGAATCGAGCGGGCCTGGCCGATGGTGAAGAACAGCGTCTCGTTGAGCAGCTCGTCGCGCATGCGACCGTTGAAGCTTTCGACAAAACCATTCTGCGTCGGCTTGCCAGGCGCGATGTAATGCCACTCAATGCCGACATCTCCCGACCAGGCGAACACCGCGTTCGACGTCAGTTCAGTCCCGTAGCACATTGGGAAGCGGCCTCTCGAAGGGCCGCGTCGCCTTGATGGAGACAAGGGCGCGTAGCGCCCGCCGGCTTCATCAAGGCGGTCATGACCGGCCAGCGGGTCTCTAGAGTGAAGTTGTCGACTCAACACTTTGGAGACGGACCGACCATGACCAAGCGCACATTTACTCCCGCCGACGCCGTGCTGGTAGCCATCGATATGTCCAAGCATCGCCAGGAGGTGTTGATCGAGCGCCCCGAAGGCGGGCGCCGACGGCGGATGACGGTGATGGCGACCAAGGCAGACTATGATCGCCTCGCAACCGATCTTGGCGATATCGGGCGCCCGATCATCGTCGGCTTCGAGGCTACCGGCAACTACCACCGCACCCTGGCGCACCGTCTGCTCGCTGCGGGCTTCGAGTTGCGCCTGATTTCTTCCGTCGCACTGGCCCGGACCCGAGAGGCGCTGCACAATGGTTGGGACAAGAACGATAGCAAGGATGCGCAGGTGATCCTGCACATGCTCCGGATCGGCGCGACCCAGCGCTACGTCGATCCGCTTGCCGCCGGCATCAATGATCTGCAGGAGATGTCGAAGACGCACGAGGCGATCTCCAAGGCCAAGACCCAGACCTGGCATCGCCTCCTGACGCACTATCTGCCGCTCTATTTTCCGGAGATCGAACGCTTCGCCGGCAATAGCCGCTCCGACTGGTTCCTCGCCTTGCTTGAGCGGTTCCCCACCCCGGCCAGCATGACCGCGCTTGGCCAGGAGGCATTCACTCGCGAGGCTTGGGACTTGGTTGGTCGCAAGGTGTCCAAGGCTCGACTGCTCAACGATATCTATGCGGCCGCTAGCGCCTCCATAGCGCTCCCGGTCGAGGAGGATTCCATATCGATCGCCATGTTCCGCATGGTCATCGCGCAGGCGCGCAGCTTGATCCGGCAACGCGACGAGATTGAACGGACCGCGCATGCTATGCTGGCCGAGAACCGCGACTACCAGCTGCTGCGCATGATCCCAGGGATCGGACCTATCAACGCGCTGACTATCCTCGCCGAAGCCGGCGATCTGCGCCGGTTCGGCCATCACCGCCAGTTCCTCAAGTTCTGCGGGCTTGATCTCGCCACTTGCCAGTCGGGCACTTTCCGCGGCCGGACCAAGCTCTCGAAGTACGGCAACGCCAGGCTGCGCCGGACCTTCTGGATGGCCACCCAGGTTGCCATCCGACAGCGCGACAACAGCTTCCGTGACAAGCTGGGGCGCTATGTAGCCGGACACAGCAACGATCCTGATCGCCGCCGCAAGGCGATGACCGCACTCACCGCCAAGATGGCGCGCGTCGCGCATGCCGTCATCAAGACGGGAACCGAGTACCGTCCGTTCGTCGAACGGGCGGACACCAGATGGAAGGACCCCTCTCTGTGGAGCCGTGAGGGCGCTTCTGCGACCCTGTAGATAATGTTCGGGCCTTCCATCCGGCACCCGCATCTCATTTTAAGGACGGTGAGGACCACGACCGAAGCGGCCGCTGGATCCTGTGTTTGCTATGGCCGAGAGCGCTTTCCTTGACGATGGAAGCCATCTGGATCAGAATAACATCAGCGCTGATCGTGATTGGCGCAATGAGACCTGCTGGCCGTTTGCCGCCGCTGCTTCCCGACCTAGGACGTTGTCGCTGACGATCATCTTCGGCCTGCCGCGCTCGACGATCAGATCGGCCAGCTCGCGCACGACCCGCCTGCCCGAGATCGAGGTGTCCACCACCGCCCGGAGGCATTCGCGCGTCACGTCGTCGACGATGTTGAGCACGCGGAACCGTCGGCCGGTGACGAGCTGGTCGTGGACGAAGTCCAGGCTCCACCGCTGGTTGGGGAGTGCCAGCACCGGTGTAGGCGCCCGCGCGCCCACGGCGCGCCTTCGCCCCTTCCGGCGCCTAACCGTCAGACCCTCCTCACGGTAGAGCCGCTGGGTCTTCTTGCGGTTGATCGCGATGCCGTCCCGGCGCAGCAGGATGTGCAGCCGTCGATAGCCAAACCGCCGGCGCTGCTGCGCTAGCTCGCACAGCCGCGACCGCAGGTCGCCATCATCCGCCCGGCACGAACGATACCGCATGCTCGTGCGGTCTGCCCCAACGACCGTGCACGCCCGCCGCTCGCTCATCCCAAACGTCGCCTGGAGATGCGCGACCGCTTGCCGCTTCGCGGCGGGCGTCACCACTTTTTTGACAGCAGGTCTTTCAACCCCGCGTTGTCGAGCATCGTGTCCACCAGTAGCCGTTTGAGCCGGGCGTTCTCCTCTTCGAGCGACCGCAGGCGCTTTGCGTCGGACACCTCCAGGCCACCGAACTTCGCCTTCCACGCATAGTAGGTCGCGCTCGACATCGCGTGCCTGCGGCATAGCTCCGTCACCACCGCACCCGCCTCGGCTTCCTTCAGGATGCCGATGATCTGCTCTTCCGAAAACTGCTTCCGCTTCATTCCGTCCGTCCCTTCAAGGGCCGGTCCCTAGCTCCAGGTGGATGAAAAAACGGGAGTCACGTCATACCTTTCTCCTTGGCGCCGAGGGCGGCCCTGAGTGTCACCACCGCTCGGTTGTGACACCTGCAATCCTAAGTCGAGAGCCAATGCCACGCATTGACCGGCGCTCGACGTAGCGCAGCCCTAGTTGCGGTTCCCGCGGGGTGATATGACATGACCATGCGTACGGTCCCCTTTCCCCACACACCCGCCGAGGTCCGTGAATGCCTTGCGCTTGCAGCTGAAGGCGCGATCGCGGTCGAACGCGACGGATCGCCCATGATCGCCATCGTGCCGGTCGAAGAGTATGCGCGCCTTGTCGCACTCGACAGGGCGGAAGCTGCGGAAGACTGAGTGAAACCCGGCAAACGGGACACGCGCGATACACAACTTGCCACCTCGGCTTACATCTCCATACCGTAGTCCCGTTCACGGCCACCGCCACCCATGCCGGGGCCGTCGAGGCGCAGCTGCCGCTCGGGAATGCGGGCGTCGAGCGCCTTCTCCAGTGCGGGCTGCCGCGCCATACGGTCCTCGAGCCGCTCGAGGCGACGCTCGGCCCGGTCTTCGATCTGCGGCGTTTCGGCCGCACCCCGGTCGCCCGACGCCGAGCGCCAGTCGACCACGAACCGGTCGACATAGGCGCGAGGATCGCTACGCACCTGCCCCTCTTCCGCCCAGACCTGCCGCAACTCTCCCGGAGCAATCTGCTCCAGACCGCGTACCGGGTCGGCGCTGCGGTCCAGCACGATCCGCAAATCCTCGGCCGCGTAGGGCCGGACCCGGTCGAGCGCTGCCGAGGCTGCGTCCAGCTCGCGCAGCTGGGACGGGGAGAGCTCCTGCCCGTCCTCGCGCATCCGCTCGGCCGCCAGGAACAACCGGGCGTAACGCTCCAGCGCCCGGTCGAGCGGGGAGCCCGCATCCGGCAGCCGGATGGCGTCGGTTGCCTGACCACGCTCGACCACATCGAGCGCCGAAGTCTTGTCGCCCGTGTTGCGGGTGACGTGCCGTTCGACCTTCCGCCCGTCGTCGACTACCAGCGCCACCTTGTCCGCCACGCGGGTGAGCGCGACCAGGAACGACCGTTCGGTCAGCAGCTTTCGCTCCGATGAGCGCATCGCCACGATGCCATGCTCGGTGGTGACCCCCTGTGCGACATGGACGTTGATCGCGTAGGCGAGGTCCAGTCGCTCGGCCATGCGATCGCCCGACCCGATCTCGTGCACGGTGCCGTCGATCAGCGAGGATACGACCAGCCTGCCCCGTCCCACCTCCTCGACCCGCGCCATCGCACCGTTGTCGAGCCCGCGGGTCCGATCGTTGTCGCTCCAGCGGATACGGTCACCGACGTGCAGTTCGACCTGCTTCAATGCGAAGATCGACACCGCATCGCGGTCGAGATTTTTGGCCAATCGGCCGGGCCGGAACAGCTTCTCGGTCCCGTCCGCCATGCCGAGCCGCACCCGGTCGCCCTCGACGCCGGTCACGACACCACGGTCGCCGCGAACCAGGCCCTGGCTGGGCAGGTTGGTGCGGACCTCTACCTCATGGCCGGGCCGGTAGGCGCGCATCAGTCGCGCGCCCTCCCTGGTGGCGTTGACCCGGTCGAGCACGGTGAACGACGTCCCCGTGGCGGCGATCTCGCCGCTCGCCTTCAGCTCGGCCTGCACCGCATGGTTGGCCTCGCTGCGCATGGCGCGGCCGGCGGTCAGCAGGAGGGTGGCGTCGCGCTGATCTTGCGGCAGCGCTGCCCAGTGCGCCGCGGCCGTCGTCGCCACCACGTTCCCCGGCACCTCGGTCGTGGCGGGCTTAAGTATCTCGAACGTGCCCGACACGTCGCCGCGATCGAGTGCGGCGGTGACCGCCTTCATCTGATCGGACCGGGACCGCAGGTTCTCGGTGATGTGGGCCGTGGCGACACCAGCCTGCTGGCTCGCCTCGAACGGCTTGCCGGCCGCGATCGCGGTCAGCTGGCGGGTGTCGCCGGTCTGCACGACACGCGCGACGCCCGTCATGTTGGCGAGCCGCACGATCCGCTCCATGTCGTGCGTCCCGAGCTGTCCGGCCTCCTCGACCATGACGATCGCACCCGACAGCTCCGCTTTCACGCGCGCGACCTGTTCCGGTCGGGCCGTGCCGTCGATCACGCGGGCATGACGCGCCAGAAAGCGGGCGACGGTACTCACGTCGGCGCCGGTGTCGCGCCCGAACTCACTCGCCTTCACGCTGGCGATGGCCAAGCCGATCACCGCCCGGCCCTCCGCCTTCGCTACCGCCGTCACCGGCGCCATGGCGGTGGACTTGCCGCGTCCCGACCCGCCCTGCACGTTCACCACCCGGTCGGACGAGGACAGCATCAGCACGGCCGCATTCTCCTGACCCGGATTGAGCCGATGCAGCCCCAGCGCGCGTGCCGCCTCCTGCACCCGGATCGCGGCATCGACCGGCGGCACGATCGGAGCGGACTGCCCCTTCCCCGCCTCGACCGTGGCAAGGTACGCCTGCTCGAGCCGCACCGCCCCTTGCGTC